>CAZHKD010000007.1:0-29637 GCA_964533255.1 uncultured archaeon
TCCCAGTATTTTAAGATACAATTTCACTTCAAATTGAGAAAAACAAATATTATAAATCATCATTGAGAGTCAGAACTATGCCTGAAAAAATCGACACCAGAGTCTATCATGTTGATGTTCTAAAAGGCATAGAGGACGGCATCGTCTCTGCATATATTCTCGACTTTGACGAAGTTGCCATAATAGACCCGGGGCCGGCTGCAGGCTACCAAAACGTCCTGAAGGCTCTGGATGAGCTCGGAATAGAGAGGGAGAGGGTGAAGTATCTCGTGGCGACGCACATTCACATAGACCACTCCGGCAACTGCGGGCATCTCGTGAAAGAGCTGCCTGAGGCCAGGGTGGTTGTCCATCCGAAGGGTGCGAAGCACCTGATCGACCCTGAAAGGCTCTGGGTGTCTTCCAAGAGCGTTTTAGGGCCGATAGCAGAACTTTACGAAAAACCCATACCAGTGCCGGAGAGCAGGATCATGAAGGTAGAGGACATGGAGAAGATAGACCTCGGCGGAGATTCGCTCCTCTGCATGCACGCCCCCGGCCACACAGCCCACCACGTGGCATACTACCTTGAAGCCTCAAAAGTGCTGTTTCCCAGCGACGCCGCCGGAGTCTACTCCCACGAAACCCTGCTGCCGGCAACTCCGCCGCCCTTCGAGCTTGACCAGGCTTTGAAGTCTCTTGAGAAGCTGATGGAGCTGGACGTGAGGTTCGTTGCCTTCACCCACTTCGGTGCGGCGGAGAACGGAAGGTTACTGAAAAGAGCCTACGACAAGCTGGTGAGCTGGGCGAAGATTGCGGAGGAGGTTGTGAAGGATGGCGGCGACCACTCAGACATGTTCAAAAGGCTTATGGAGGAGGATGAGGACGTTAAAGGACTGGCTGAGCATTATCAGGGGAGTGACACCGCTTTGGGGCACGTGCTGGTCAACATCTTCGGTATGCTGGATTACGTCAGAAGGAAGGCGTAAAATTCTGACTTACTCCTCTTTTTGTCTGAAAGAATGGCCACAACGTCACACCCGATACTTTTCAGGAAAACTTAAATCAAAAATCATGGAAATAAGAGTATGAAAGTTCTTGTTGTCGGTGCGGGAACAATGGGCCACGGCATCGCTGAGGTCTGCGCTTTAGCTGGCTACGACGTTTTGCTCACAGATATAAGCGAGGATGCTTTGAAGAATGCCGTCGCTAAAATATCCTGGAGCGTTAAGAAGCTGGAGCAGAAGGGGAAGGTTGAGAGCTCGGATGAGGTTCTGGGCAGAATAAAAACCTCAACAGACCTGGCAGATTCAGCCAGACAGGCTGATTTCGTTATTGAAGCTGTCGTTGAGAGAACCGACGTGAAGAAGCAGGTTTTCAAAACCCTGGACGAGAACTGCAGAAGCGACGTTATACTCTCAACCAACACCTCCACAATCCCCGTAACCGAGATTGCCGAAGCTACCGGCAGATCCGACAAGGTCGTTGGCCTTCACTTCTTCAATCCCCCCACCCTCATCAGGCTGGTGGAGATAATAAGAGGAGCACAGACGAGCGATGAGACGGTCAGAAAAACAATAGAATTTGCAAAGTCCATAGCCATGGACTACGTTCTGGTGGAGAAAGACGTTCCGGGCTTCTTAATCAACAGAATAAACATCAGGGTTTTCGTTGAGGCCATGAGGCTGCTTGAGGAAGGATACCGCCCAGAGGAAATAGACGCTGCTGTGAGGTACAGAGCAGGACTGCCAATGGGCATATTCGAGGTTGCGGACTTCAGCGGCGTGGACGTAATCTACAACGTGCTCAAGGAGGTCAGACAGAGGGGTTTTGCCGTCGAAATACCCGGAATTCTGGAGGAGATGGTGAAGGAAGGCAGACTGGGAATGAAGACCGGGAAGGGTTTTTACGAGTACAAGGGCTTTTACGAGAGGGTAAGGATACCAAAAGAGCTCGCATATCGAATAAGTCCGCTCCAGATACTTGCTCCAGGCATCAACGAGGCTGCCTGGCTCCTGAGGAACGGGATTGCGACGAAGGAAGACATCGACAAAGCGACTGTGAAGGGGATGGGCTATCCGAAGGGAATTCTGAAGATTGGCGACGCCTACGGGATAGACAGGGTTGTGGCGACCCTCAACATCAGGAAAAACCAGACGAAGCTCGACGAGTACGAGCCCGACCCGCTCCTTCAGGAGATGGTCAATGCTGGAAAGCTTGGAAAGAAGAGCGGTGAGGGGTTCTATGAATGGAATCACGAGCTGGTTGACTTTGGGCCTGTGAGATACGAGAAGAGGCACGACTACGCTGTCATCACCATGCGAAGGCCCGAGAAGCTTAATGCACTGAATGAGGAGATGTGGACAGGCCTCAACAAGGCCTTTCTGAAGGCTCAGGAAGATGAAGACGTCAGAGCCGTGATTATCACGGGAGAAGGGAGAGCCTTCTGCGCCGGAGACGACATCGCAGTCATGGGCTCCTGGAAGAGCCTGAAGGACGGCGTGGACTTCTTTGAAAAAATTGCAATGCCCCTGATTTACACCCTCGCGTATTACGAGAAGCCCATAATATCCCTTGTGAGCGGAAACGCCTTTGGCGGGGGCATGGAGATGAACCTGTTCTTCGACGTTGTGATTGCAAGCGAAGACGCCACCTTCTCCATCCCTGAGGGGCTGATTGGAGCCTTTCCGCCCATCGCATCCTCTTTAGGTTACGCAATCTTTGGCAGAAAAATAGCGAGATACGCCCTGACAGGAGACGTGATGAGTGCCGAAGAGGCGAAGGAGTTCGGGCTGGTGGATTTGATCGTTCCAAAGGACATGCTGCTTGAAGCTGGCATGGAGTTTGCCGACAAAATCTGTCAGGTGGCGCCGCTCTCTGCAAGGGCCGTGAAGAGGTCCATCAATGCAGTCAGGGAGATTTTCAGGAACGCCATGGACATTGCAGCCAGAGAAATCGAGCTGCTCATACCCACGGAGGACTTCGCCGAGGGCATGAAGGCCTTTGTCCAGCGAAGGAGGCCGGAGTGGAAGGGGCGATGAGTGGCATCCATCGCTACAGCTATGTTCAGGCCTACGAAAGGGTGTGTGCGATGGCCAACGCCTTAGAAAAGCTTGGCGTCAGATTTGCCAAGTGGCAGGTTCCTGACGACATTCTTTTCGCTGACGAGATTCCGTAAACAAGCGTGTGGAAATTCGACAAGAGGGCTCTGAGGGAGAAGTACAGAAGGTACCTGATTGAAAAGTCCGGTTAAAGGAGAGGCGGAGGTGGTATTCTGGCAGCAATAAGTGATTGCAGCGCATATCTTCCCGTATGTCGGCTTGACAGGGATGAGGTTGCAAAGCATATGTGTTTAGAAAACAAGTCGACTGCATATATCCGGGTTTCTACCGTAAGCGCCATCAACATTTGACCGTCTTGCACATCGTGCATTGCAATCCAATCAAATCCCAGTTTTTGAAACCTTCTTCCTGTAAATCCTCTTAAATCTCTCAAAAGCCCTCTCGTAAATCTCACTGTTCTCCTTCACCGGATTAAAGGTCTTTTCGACCCTCACGAGCTTCCTGACCTCTTCAAAGTTCCTGAGGTGGCCCAGGGCCACCATGGCTATGTACGCTGCACCCTTTGCTCCGGCCTCCTGGGGGTCTGACACCTTCCTGACCTCCTTTTTCAGGGCATCAGCGAAAATCTGGAGCCACACGTCAGACTTCGCTCCGCCTCCGATGAAGTTGATGTAATCTGCTCTTCCCGTGAGCTTTTCGAAGTGCATCAGTGCCCATTTCAGATTCAGAGCCACGCCCTCAAGCACCGCCCTTACGATTTCGCTTCTCGTGTGCTCTAAGCTCAGGTTGTAAAAGCCCGCTCTGACGCTGTGGTCGTCGAGCGGTGAGCGCTCGCCGAACATCCACGGGGTGAAAATCAGGCCTTTGCTTCCAGCTTCGCTTTCCGCAGCCATCTCATCCAGTTTCTGGAATTCTAAGCCGTCGAAGAAGTTGTTCCTCAGCCATTCGTAGCACGCCCCCGCAGTCTCCTGCTCGGCAACGCAGAGGTACATCTCCGGGTTGGCGCTGCATATGCACCCCATGTAGTGCAGCAGATCCTTCTTCCTCTCCACCATGTGGGCTCCCAGCCACGCACTGGTGCCTATGTACGCATGAATTTCGTTCTCCAGAACGGCTCCCGAGCCTATGGCAGCAGACGCCATGTCTCCGGCTCCGACAACCACAGGAACTCCCTCAGGCAGCCCGAGCTCCTCTGCAGCCTCCTTACTCAGCTTCCCTGCGATGCTCGTGGATTCTCTGATCTCCGGAAGCTTTCCCCTGTCTATGCCAAACTTCCTCAGAATTGCATCGCTCCAGTCCATCCTTCCCTTTCTGGTGTCCATCATCCAGCTTATGTTGGCGCAGTCCCTGCTGGTGACAAAGTTACCGGTGCACCTGAAAATCAGGTAGTCCTTGACGTCCAGAAACTTGTAGGTTCTTTTATAGACATCGGGCTCATTCCTCTTTATCCAGAGGATTTTTGATATGGCGTCCTTGCCTGCAAAGCCGGGAGCACCGCCGGTTATCCTGAGAAACTGGATCAGGTTAATCAGGTTGTACCTAGTCACCCTGCTCCCGATAATTTCGAAGGCCTCCCTGGCAGCCCTCGTGTCCAGCCAGATCATGCAGTTCATTAACGGCTCCCCCCTTTCATCCACCGGAAGGACACCCGCCATCTGGGTTGAAAATGCGATGGCTGCAATGTCTTCCCCCGCTCCCGAGCTTTGAACGACATCCCTGGTGGTTTTTACAACGGCATCCCACCAGTCCTGGGGGTTCTGCTCAGCGTAACCCTCCTTCGGATAGAGCACTTCATACCGAGCCTTGCTCAGAGCCCTGATGCTGCCATCAAGAGAAACCAGAACCGCCTTGTTTGCACTCGTGCCCACGTCGTGGCAGAGAATGTATTTCATGATTAATAAAAATTATTCACCCTTACTTAATTTTTACTTCAAATTTTTTTAACCCGGAGCATCTGGGCATCAAAGACCTTATAAAGGCTTTACACCTCTAATCATTTTTAATCATTAAATCTGATTAAAAACCAAAAGAATTTAGACTTGGAGGTTTCACTAGTGCCGGTGATGCATGATGTTGGTTGAGCATATTCTTTCGGAGGATCAGAAGGCCATCAGAGACGCTGCAAGAGAATTCGCGGAGAAGGAGTTTCCCAAATACAGCGAGGAGTGTGATCTGGAGGAGAAATTCCCCTTCGAGCTCTGGAAGAAGGCTGCAGAGCTCGGCTTCATAGGAATGTCCATTCCCGAGGAGTACGGCGGTCAGGGCATGGGCATTCTGGAGACCTGCCTTGTGATTGAGGAGTTCTGGCGGGTTGATGGCGGACTCGGCATGATAATGGCCTCAACCTTCGGCTCAGAGCAGATTCAGATGTTTGGAAGTGAGGAGCAGAAGAAGAAGTACCTGCCACCCCTTGCAAGGGGAGAGAAAATCTGCGCCGCCTGCTACACGGAACCTCAGGCAGGAAGCGATGTTGCGGGAATAAAGACCAGGGCTGACAGGGATGGAGATGAGTATGTCATAAACGGAACGAAGATGTTCATAACCAACGGCACCATAGCTGACTACTACATCGTCCTCGCCAGAACAGACCCGAATCCTCCAAAGAGGCACATGGGCATGAGCGTTTTCGTTGTGGAGAAAGACACACCAGGAATTCAGGCGAACAAGCTGACGAACAAGCTGGGCATAAGGGCCAGCGACACAGCAGAGGTTGTTTTCAAGAACGTGAGGGTTCCGAAGGAGAATCTTGTGGGGAGAGAGGGCGAAGGCTTCTACCAGACCATGATGTTCTTCAACGTCACCCGTATCCCTGTGGCATTTCAGGCTGTTGGACTGGCTCAGGGAGCCTTTGAGCTGGCCTTCGAGTATGCGAAAAACAGGGACGTTTTCGAGAGGAAGCTGGTAAGCTTCCAGATGACGCAAGAAAAGCTGGCGAAGATGAGGACGAACATAGAGGCTGCGAGGCTTCTGGCCGTTCAGGCAGCACTTCAGGCCGACAAAACCGGCATGCCAGATCCTGGCCTTACAGCCATGGCCAAGTACTTCACGGCAAAGGTGGCCCAGGAAGTGGTTCACGAGGCTCTGCAGATCCACGGAGGCTACGGCTTCATGGGCGAGCAGGCAATTTCCAGGATGTTCAGGGATGCAAGAATTCTGGAGATTTACGAGGGCACGAGGGAAATCGAGCTGGAAGTCGTGGCAAGGTCTCTGCTGGGTAAGGTTCCTTCAGTTCTCGGAATGGTCAGGAAGCACCCCCTCATGTAAATTCTTTCAACAACTTTTTTACCGTTTTTCTCGTCCCCTCTCCAAAAAGCAGCTCATTTCTTAGGCTTTCCATGTTTGCCTTACTCTTGCTGCCCTCTTTGCACCTCTCGCAGACCAGCACATTCCCAACTACTCCAAATCTCCTGAAAATAGGTGAGTAAATCTTATAAACCTCAGTTATCCGAAGCGGATAGCCGCAGCAGTAGCAGAGGGAAGCATAAGGGCTCTCTGCAATCATTCCAGACTTCTCAGGGGTGCTGAGGGCAGCGAGAAGGAAAGCTGTCAGCTCATCCCTGAACTCGGCAAGAATTCTTACTCTATCCACAAAAAGTTTCAGTGCGGCCCTGCTGCATTCCTTTACAACCTCCCTGTCCATTTTATCTTCTCCAGCACCTCTATCTTCAGCATCTCTGGCATCCCCAGTAGCACCGACTCCTTTGCACCAGTCGAAGGCTGTGGGGTCGAAGAGGATTACCACCTTCTTCTCGTGGAAGTCGAAGAATGCTGGAAGAAATGGAAGGGCTCTGCATGATGCTGGTCGATGAGGATGGATTTTGCATGCGTGATTTTCCAGGAAAAAGCAGGCATCACCCTTCCTCACCATTCTAAAAAGGGCTATATCGGTGCGGACAGCAAATCGCCTGAAGCCCAGTTCAAGAATTCTGAAGTACTCTTCCTCTGTGAGGTCGGCCGGAGCCATTCTGCAGCAGTTACCGCATTCAAGATGAGGGCTGCATTTGAACGACACTTCCGGAAAGTAAACCTTCGTAAACTCATCATCCACTTCGGATATCCTCATCCATCGACTATAGTCGTGGAAAGAGTTAAGTTTTGCTATGCAAAGGATAAATCGATGCAGCGGTTAAAACTTATTAATGTAAAGCTTACCAGCGATGTTGCAGATAAGCTAAAGAAGAAAACTGGTGAGAACAACATTTCAACGGCTATTCAGGTTGCAGTTGACCACTACCTTTACTGTCCGAAGAGGGGTACCGAGAAGTCCGAAAACCGCAAAAAGAATCGCGGCAGAAAGCCCGATTATCTGCTTGAGCTTCTAGAAAAACACGGATTAGAAATATAAAAATTTAAATAATTTTATTCTTCATCACTCCCTCCTGTGTCGCTCTCGAAGTCCTCGCCACCCTTCTCTTTCTCCTTCTCCAGCGCCTTGGCAGCTATGACATCGTCGATTCTGAGAATCATTATTGCCACTTCTGTGGCGCTGTTGATGGCCTGGGTCTTCACGCTGAGCGGCTCAAGCACGCCGCTCTCCTTCATTTCCTTGACCTTGCCCTCGAAGACATCTACTCCAGCAAAGGCTTTGCCACCCTCGTGGGCCTTCTTGAGTTCAACAAGGATGTCAATTGGGTCGAGGCCAGCGTTCTCTGCCAGACTCCTCGGGATGATCTCAAGAGCTGAAGCGAATGCCTCAGCGGCAAGCTGCTCTCTACCGCCAAGGGTTGGTGCCCAGTCTTTGATCTTCAGAGACGCTTCGATCTCAGGAGCACCACCGCCAGCAACCACCTTGCCGCTCTCAAGTGCGGCCTTGCAGACCTTGATGGCATCCGTCAGGCTGCGCTCAACCTCATCAACGATGTGCTCGGTGCCGCCCCTGATGAGTATTGTCACGGCCTTCGGGTTCTTGCAGCCCCTGATGAACACCATCTCCTCGTCGCCCACCTTCTTCTCCTCCACGAGCTCCGCCTCACCGAGATCTTCCGGCTTGACATCTCTGAGGTCTGTAAGGATCCTGGCGCCAGTAGCCTTGGCGATCTTCTCGATGTCGCTCTGCTTCACTCTTCTCACAGCCAGCACTCCAGCTTTAGCGAGATAGTACTGGGCCAGGTCGTCGATGCCCTTCTGGCAGAACACAACGTTTGCTCCGGCGTTGACCAGCGTATCCACCATGTCCTTCAGCATCTTCTCCTCCTGCTCGATGAACTTCTGGAGCATCTCGGGGTCGGTGATGCGTATCTCCGCATCTGTCTCAGTCTCCTTGACCTCGAGAGCAGCCTTAAGCACGGCAATCTTGGCGTTCTTGACCCTCTTGGGCATGCCCGGGTGAACAACTTCCTTGTCGATGACTATGCCGTCGATGAGCTCGGTGTCCTCCACGCCGCCACCCTGTCTCTTCTCCAGCTTGATGTTGTCCTCGTCAACGACATACTTACCATTCTCAAGCTCCGCGACCTTTCTTACGGCATCCACCACTACTCCCGAGAGGTGCTCAATTGCATACTCTGCGTGCTTGCCAGTGATGGCTGTTGCGGCAATCTTTCTCAGGGTTTCATCGTCGTTGAGGTCCACATCGATGGCTATGTTCTCCAGCACTTCAATTGCCTTCTCCGCAGCAAGCCTGTAACCCCTGCAGATGATGCTGGGGTGGATGTCCTGGTCAAGCAGGTCCTCGGCCTTCTTGAGGAGCTCGCCGGCCAGAACTACTGCAGTGGTTGTACCGTCTCCAACCTCGTCCTCCTGGGTCTTTGCCACCTCTATGATCATCTTTGCCGCTGGATGCTCAACGTCCATCTCCTTGAGGATTGTAACACCATCGTTGGTGATTACCACATCACCCAGGCTGTCCACCAGCATCTTGTCCATGCCCTTGGGGCCGAGCGTGGTTCTGACTGCCTCAGCAATCACGCGGGCAGCCATGATGTTCAGGCGCTGTGCATCCCTGCCAGTTGTCCTCTGGGTTCCCTCCTTCAGTATCAAAACCGGAGTGCCCTGCAGCGTAGCCACTCTTCTCACCTCCTGTCAGAGGCTGGAAAATAGTGGAACAGAACTTCTATATATATCTTTCGGTCAGTTTCTTCTCATCTAAAAGATTCAGAAAGTCCTTCGGCGAGCTCACGCACTCCAGCTCTTCCTTCATCACAAAAACGACAGACCCAACTTCCTTGTTCACCATTTTTTCGACTATGTATGCAGCTTTGGCGGCGACAGTTTCGGAAATCCTGCCCAGTATCTCAGCCCGCTTCTCGATGGTCTTCACCTGCTTGACACCCGTCAGGATTGATTCCCCATCTGTCTTCGCCACGGCATCGAAGGGTGCATGCTTGATGGGATACACCTTAACACCTATGCACCTGAGCTGTTCGACTATCTCAGCCTCCTTGCCCTCAAGCTCCACCTCCTTGATTTCATCTGTCCCAACATCTTCATTCACAAAATTCAGGACATCTATTTCCTTCATCACATATGTGCCCAGTATTTCCTCCAGCTTGAGGGCGTTCTCAACGCTTGTATCTACACCCTCCTCATATTTCTTCGCTGTCCTTCGGGAGATTCCGAGATGCCTTGCAATTTCACCTATGGAAATTCCAAGCCTCTCTCTGGCTGCTCTTATCCTCTCACTATCCAGCCTTACGTAGTACCCGCCGGGAGCCGAGTAAACCAGGGGTGAAACTCCTTCAACGACAAAATCATAGAAGGTGGCTGTATTAATCACGGGCAAGCCATATCTGGTGTAAACAACGCCTCTTTCTAAGTAATCAAATTTGAATTTCTCCCCCACGATAACAGGGCTTGCTTTGAGGAGTTTGGCTATCATTTTCATCTCTTCAGCCATTTCGGGCTTGAAGGAGTCGATATTGTAGAGAACTTTCACAAGGAGGATAACAGATTCTTTTTTGGCAACTATATCAAAGCACCTCGGCCTGGTTTCAACTAAATCTGTAACAGCATAACCCGCCTTCCGAAGAATTTTGAGTACAGAAGCTGCAATTACTTCCTGCATCCTAATAAAAAAGGGTATGCTTTACTATATAATACTTTTTGAATTCCATGTTAGTCCTCCACTGGCCGGGTGCTAATTCAAATCAACAAAGCCGTGGTGGGAATGGAAGAGGGGGCAGGATAAATGTTTCGTGTTTCGTCGAGATTAAAGAGTAATCAATACCTCAAATCCAGAACCTCCCCGTCTTTCTCAAGCTTCTCCACCACTCTTATCTGATTGGGTGAAATCAGAAGGGAACCTTTTATAGCTTCTTCCAGACGCTGGTAGTCTACCTCCCCCTTCCCCTCCACTTCAATCTCCAGATAGTCGGTCCCCTTCTCCGTTCTTTTAATCACAGCTCTGAATCTCCCGGTAAGCCCCGGAAGCCCCTTCAGAACCAGATTGAGCTGTGAAGGGTAGAACTTTACCCCCTTCACCTTGTACATTTCATCGGTCCTTCCAAAAACACCCTTTGGCATCGTCACAGTTTTCCCGCATTCACATTCAAACCTCTCTATCATGCTGAGGTCACCGGTTCTGAACCTCTGCATGGGCATAGCTTCTTTGTTGAGGTGAGTGACAACAACTTCTCCTCTCTCTCCATCCTCCAGCACCTCTCCAGTGTCGGGGTCGATAATCTCCACATAGCAGAATTCATCCACCACATGAAGCCCGCTCTCGTACCTGCACTCGCATGCAATGGGCAGACATTCTGCCATGCCATAGTAATCAATCATCGTTGCCCCTCCAAAGGCTTCTTTAACCTCATCCTTGTACCCCTCGATGGATGAAAAGGGCTCGCCTGCAGCTACCAGTACTTTTACACCTTCAAGCCCCTCTTTCGCCAGCTTGAGGGCAAAACTCGGGTTTGATACGAGAACAGTTGGTTTAACCATTTCAGCAATTTCAAGGGCTCTTTCAGTGGAGCCTGGACCCAGAGGAACTGCTTTCGCTCCAAGCCTTTCCATTCCTCCGTGGAAATTAAGGCCAGCAATGAAAATGTGGTAGCTGAAAGTTATCAGGGCAACATCTGACTTCTTAACTCCAGCTCTGGCAAACGCCTGAGCGTTTGCAGCATCAATGACCTCAACATCCCGTTTCGTCTGGAGAATCGGAATCAAACCTTTCCCTGATGGAGAGAAGTTTATTCTCACCACGTCCTCTGCCATAAAGCCACCAAAGGGGTCAGACTCAAAAGCGGCCTGGAGATCACTCCTAGTCGTGAAAGGGAGCCTCTGGAAATCGTCCATACTTTTAATATCCTCTGGCCTTATGTTTGCTTCTTCAAATTTCCTCCTGTAGAATGGGTGATTATAATTTCTGGCCAGCTGCCTCCTCAGAATATCGAGCATGCCCAATAATCATTATTCTTCATATTTTAAAATTTCGAATCCTCTTGATAAATCATGTAATAAGTCATTCATCGAAATATTTAAGTAGAATTAATCATGATAAAATACAGAGGGAGGGGAGTAGATGGTTACGAGAAGGCAGTTTTTGGTAATAGTAGGGGGGACGACTCTTTCAGTCCTACTTGGAGGCTGTGCAGGTCCGCAAGCGCCAAAAACAACACCAACCCCAACTCCAACGGGAGCGGCAACACCCACACCGGCTAAGAAGTTCGTTATACCAGCCCTCTTTGACCTCTCTGGACCGACATCTGGAGTTGGAGTGCCCTATTCACAGGGGGCACAGAACTGTACGAGATGGATCAACGAAAAGGAGGGGGGAATACCAGGAGTTGGTCAGATAGAGCTCGTGGGTACCGATTACGGATACAAGATACCCGAAGCTGTGTCTGTTTACAACAGGTACAAGTCTCAGTATAATCCAGCGGTGATAGTCGGGTGGGGCACTGGCGATACCGAAGCGCTCTCAAAGAATGTGGCACAGGACAAGATCGTTTACATATCCGCAAGCTACTCTTCACATCTGGACGATCCATCCAAGACGCCATACAACTTCTATCCAGTAGCGAGCTATTCGGATCAGGCAAGAGCAGCAGTTATGTGGATGAAGGAGTGGTGGGACAAGGAGGGAGAGAGCAGGAGCCCAAGGCTTGTGTGCGCTTACGACTTCAACTCAGCCTATGCAAGAGCTCCTATAAAGGCAGTCAAAGAGCTTGCCCAGAGTCTGGGCTTTGAGATTGGGTCTGACCAGAATGTGGGCCTGAGGGCCACTGACACATCCTCTCAGGTTCTTGCCATGAAGGATTTTGGCGCTGACTTTGTGTGGTTTGGAAATACTGTCGGCTCTGGAGCAGTTATAGCCAAGGACATGAAGAAGTTCGACCTGAATGCGATTCTTGTTATGAACCAGTGGGGACACGATGAGAACCTGATAAAGCTCGCTGGTGAGGCTGCAGATGGAGTCCATGGCGCCACAGGTCACTATTACTGGGGATTTGAGAGTGAGGCCCCTGGTCTGAAGACCCTCAGGAAGTCAATTGAGGAGTATGGACCTGAAGAATTCCCGGCATCAGCGTTCATAAGGGGGTGGCTTAACGTGAGAACGGCTGCTCTGGCTTTGAAGGATGCCTATGAGAAGTTTGGCGAGATAACCGGGGAGAACGTGAAGAAAGCCATGGAGACCTGGAAGGACAAGGAGATCGAAGACGGTATTTCTCCACCCGTCACATACACACCAACCGACCACAGACCGACAACCAAAGCGCTCATCCTGAAGATAGAGAATGGGAAGTACACAATGGCAAGCGATGGCTGGGTTGAAATCGAAAGGAAGCCCGAGTGGCTTGGCTGGTAGAATCGGCAGTATAAAGACGAGAGAGGAGGTAGCTGGAAAGTGTTAATTTTGAACAATGTAGAGGTTACTTTCGATCCTTTTATTTTAGTGGTGAAAGGGGTGTCAATGGAGGTTCCGGAGGGCAGCATAGTTGCCATTCTGGGGGCCAACGGGGCTGGAAAGAGCACGATTCTAAAGGCAATTTCTGGAGTAATAAGGATGGAGAGGGGCAGGGTCAGCCATGGGTTCATCCAGTTCAACGAGAAGAGGATTGAGAACCTCCCGCCTGAGGACGTGGCCAAGCTCGGGATAATTTACGTCCACGAGGGACGAAGTGTCTTTGAGGAGCTTACGGTTGAAGAGGATTTGCTTGCCGGACTTTACGGCAGAAGGTCTCTCGACCCCAAAGATGCGCTGGAATTCGTCTACAACTACTTCCCCCAGCTGAAAAGAAAGAGGAAGCTCAAGTCAGGTTTGCTGAGTGGCGGAGAGCAGCAGATGCTGGTTATTGGCAGAGCTCTGATCTCCAAGCCCGATGTCCTGCTTCTTGACGAGCCGTCTCTTGGCCTGGCTCCTAAAGTTGTTACCGAGGTTTTCAGGACAATCAAGCATATAAACGAGTCGGAAGGCCTTACAGTTGTCCTTGCCGAGCAGAACGTCAGAAAAGCTCTGGAGATTGCTGAGTACGGCTACGTCATTGAAGGGGGCAGAGTTGTGCTTCACGGCACGGCGGAGAAGCTCATCAGGAATCCTGATGTCCAGAACTACTACCTTGGTATAGGCGAGGCTGGAAGAATAAGTTATCAGGATGTGAAGTCGTACAAAAGGAGGAAGAGGTGGATTTCTTGAAGAACGTTCTGGAAGTTAGGGATGTCCACCTCAGTTTTGGAGGCATTACTGCACTTAACGGGGTCAACCTCCAGCTCAGAGAAGGGGAGATTCTGGCATTGGTTGGTCCTAATGGAAGCGGTAAGACGAGTCTGCTTAACTGCATTTGCGGATTCTATAGGCCTCAGAGGGGTGCAATTATCTACAAGGGTAGGGACATTACACAAACTCCGCCCCACGTCAGAGCAGAGATGGGAATCGGCAGAATCTTCCAGACTCCCTACATCTTCCACGGCACTGTTATTGACAACATAATGGTGGGGTACGTTACAAAGAACAGAAACCTGATGAGACTTCTGACCTTTAGATCCACCATAGAGGCAAGAGAACTTGCCGAGAGGCTCGTAGAATTTGTAGAGCTTGAGATTTACAGGAATAGCGATGCTCATGGCCTGCCAATGGGTATCAGGAAGCGTATAGAACTTGCCAGAGTCCTGATGTGGAACCCCGACACCCTGCTGCTTGACGAGCCGACTTCCGGGCTGAGCATCGATGAGAAGAGGGACATGGCCAGGTTCATACTCGAACTCAATGAGGTTCACGGAAAGAGCATCCTCCTGGTGGAGCATGACCTTTCTCTGGTACATGACATCGCTCACAGAACTGTCGTCATGGACGCCGGCGTTGAGATTGCCGAAGGAAGCCCAGAGGAGGTTGTGAACAATCCTGAGGTTGTAAAGGCGTACCTGGGTGAGTGACATGGTTACAGAAAACCTTCCAGCATGGGTTAAGGAGGCAATAGACACTGTCCCAGAGGAAATCGAGACATTCATCTACGGAGAAGACGTGGAGGTAGAAATTCCACCTTACGACACCTTCCCCAAGCTGCTCCTGAAGAATTCAAGAGAAATAGGGGACAAAACGGCTTTGCGAGAGAAAAAACACGGGATATGGAAGAGAGTAACGTGGAGGGAGTATCTGGAGAACGTCAAAAAGCTGTCTCTCGGCCTGCTCGCTCTGGGGTTCGAAGAGGGGGACAAGATAACCCTCATAGGAGACAACAGGCCGGAGTGGCTTTACACATACCTCGCAGCCGAAGCTGCTAAAGGTGTACCCTTCGGCGTGTATCAGGATAACCTTGCGGAACAGCTTCTGCCCCTCGTAGGCAACAGCGGCTCAAGGTGGATCTACTGCGAGGATCAGGAACAGACAGATAAGGTTCTCAGCATTCTGGACGAGATTCCGGAGGTAAGCAGGATAATAGTCAAGGACTGGACCGGCATGTGGAGGTATCGGGACAACCCCAATCTCATAAGCATCGATGAAGTGATGAAACTTGGCGAGGAGCTGGATAAAAAGGAGCCCGGCCTTTTTGAGGAGAACGTAAACTCACAGAGCAGGAAAGACGTTGCGTGCTTCGCCACCTCTTCTGGCACCACAGGAGTGCCGAAGTGCGTCATGCTGAGCTACGAGAACATGATGTTCATGGGTCTGGCCTTGCAGAAGGTTGTTCCCATGAGCATAGAGGAGGACTACTTCTCATTCCTGCCTCTTGCCTGGATAGGGGAGCAGATGATGGTGTTCTCCTGCGGTCTGACTACGGGTTTCAGGGTGAACTTCTATGAGGAGCCTGAGACGGTCAACAGGGATTTGAGAGAGCTTGGTCCAACCATAATGTTCGGCCCGCCGCGAATCTGGAGAGATATGCTTGCGGAGGTGCAGGTGAAGATTGCCGATGCCGGATGGCTGAAGCGCAAGGCTTTCGATCTGGCGATGAGGGTGGGATACAGCTGTGTTGACAGGGAATTTAAGAGGGAACCGGTACCTTTCTACCTCAAACTTGCCCGGAAAATAGCATACTTAATCGTCTTCAGACCGATTCTGGACAAGTTGGGGCTAAAGAGAGTGAGGCATGCTTTCACCGGAGGAGCCCAGGTGTCGGTGGATGACTTCAGGATGCTGAGGGCAATGGGTGTTAACATGAAGCAGATATACGGCCAGACTGAGATTTCCGGCATTTCGTGCCTGCACAGAGATGGAGATGTTGATCCCTGGACAAGCGGAAAGCCGCTGCCGAGAACGGTTATAGCCATCACCAAGCGTGGGGAGATCATCTCCAAGAGCCCGGCAGTTATGCTGGGCTACTACGACAGGCCCTACGAAGATGAAGTAGTGAATGGATGGCTTTATTCGGGAGACATGGGAATGGTGGACGCCAAAGGACACCTCGTCGTTGTTGACAGGCTCGCTGATGTCATAACCCTTCAGGACGGTACAATCGTTTCGCCGCAGCACCTCGAAAACCGGCTGAAGTTCAGCCCCTACATCAGAGAAGCTATGATTCTTGATAACGGAAGACCCTACGTCACAGCCATCCTGAACATTCACTTCGAGAATGTTGCCAAATGGGCAGAGGACAACAACATTCCCTTCACTGGCTATGTCGATCTGTCTCAGAAGCCCGAGGTCTATGATCTGCTTGAAAGCGTTGTGAAGGAAGTGAACAGGAACCTTCAGGACTCCATGAAGATAAGGAAGTTCACATCCCTCTATAAAGAATTCGATCCCGATGACGAGGAGATGACCAGAACCAGAAAGCTCAGAAGAGGACTCATCAGAGAGAGGTACGGAGAAGTTATTGATGCCCTCTACAGCGATGCTGATGAGGTGGATTTTGTTGGCGAGATCAAGTATGAGGATGGAACAAGGGATGAGGTTAGGGTTAAGATGAAAATCAGGAGGGTGGAGTGATGGTTTTCCTGGAAATGATTGTTATGGGGCTTGCAGCGGGAACGATATACGGCGTTATGGCTCTGTCATTCGTTTTGATTTACAGAGTGGGTATGATTGTCAACATAGCAGTTGGTGACATGGTTCTGCTGGGTGCATATCTGATCTTCGCCTTCTCGGGTTTAGGGCTTGTCGAAAATCCTGTCATCAACCTTATTCTCGGTCTGATTTTAGCATCGCTCTTCGGGCTGGTGATAGCTGTTGGAACCGAACGATTCCTCATGCGACCTCTTTACGGTCAGTCAATTCTCTCTCTTATCATGATGACCGTGGCTTTGGGAATGATATTGAGGGGTGCGACCATCGTCAAGTGGGGAACCGTTCTTAGAGTCTTTCCCGGTCAGCATGAGGTCTTTCCTCCGATTCCACTCACCATAGGCCCTATAGAGATCCCCTACGTTTACGTCTGGAGCATTGCAGGGGCCATACTCATATTCGGCTCTTTCCTGTATATCTTCAAAAAAACCCTCTTCGGATTTGCCATGAGAGCAGTATCTCTAAACCCTGAAGCCGCAGCAACCCACGGAATAAGCATCAAGAAGATCTACACATACACGTGGATGATAGCCTACGTTGCTGCATTCCTGGCAGGGCTGGTGCTGGGTGCCATTAACGGGATAACCGTTATAATCTCGTATCTCGGCCTGGCAAGGGCTCTGCCTGCTGCGCTGATTGGTGGTCTGGACAGTCCTGGTGGAGCGATGCTCGGAGGGCTTCTGCTAGGTCTGATAGAGCATACCTTCGGAACGATTCTCAACGCCTACATTCCCGGCATAAGAGACATCATCCCCTACATAGTTCTGCTGATAGTTCTGATCGTGAAGCCCTATGGCCTCTTCGGAACCGTAAGAATCGAGAGGGTGTGATAGCATGGGGAGCGCGAGGCCATGTGGTGTGATAAAGGAGAGTTACGCAGCAGATATGTCCTTCCTCGAAAAACCTTTTCATTACTGGGCAATTGGTCTGCTCGTTCTAATACTGACTGTTCTGCCCTTCGTGGCTCCGGAGTACTATCTCAACGCAATACTGCTGATTGCCATATTCGGCATCACAATTATGGGTCTTAACCTCCTGACCCAGGCATGGCTGTTCTCAGTGATGCACGCAGCCCTCATGGGAATCGGTGCCTTCACCACTGCATTCCTGTCCCAACAACTGCCCTTCTTCGTAACAATTCCCTTTGCCGGCCTCATGGCAGCAGCAGTTTCGGTGTTCTTCGGTCTGCCTTCCCTCAGAATCAAGGTGTTCTACCTTCTCTTCTCCACCACAGCAGCCCAGTTCATCATTGAGTGGATTCTCAACTGGATAACCAGGGATATTCCGGGAAGCGCCGTTTACACTGCACCCCTGGGCATACTGGGATACAAGTTTGGAGTTCTGGAGCAGTACTACCTGTATCTGGTCATAACTGCCATAATGGCCTATCTGATTGCTCACATCGGCAGGACTCCCCTTGGAAAAGCAATAGTGATGATGAGCGAGAAGGACTACGCTGCCCAGATTCAGGGCGTTGACCTGCTGAAGTTCAAGGCAGTAGCATTTGCAATTTCCGGCTTCTACGCAGGAGTAGCAGGTTCAATGTGGAGCTACATGCTTGGACTTGTGACTCCAGAACACTTCCCATTCCTGATGTCATGGGAGCTGCTTGGCGTTGGCGTCATCGTTGGTGGGCTGGGAAGCTACGTCTGGGGCTCAATTCTGGGTTCGGTGATGATCATCGTCGTTACACAGGTGACGACTGTTCTCGTCTCCACCCTCACGCCCTACATGCCCTGGCTCGGCGCCTCAGCTTTCGGACTGAGGGCTATACTCTACGGTGTGATCATAGCAGCAATTCTGATACTCGAACCCGAAGGGCTGGCAAGTCTGCTGAGGAAGGTGAAGAGGTACTTTGATTTGTGGCCTTTTTCTTATTGAATTTTGCCTTTTTTAATTTTTATTTGAATTTAATAAGCTTTTTTAGCCCTCCCACCCGACCCTAAAGCTTCATTTATTTCAGGAGTCCACAGGATAAGGGATTAGGGTTTAGGAGATGGAGGTTTGGGAAAGGAGTAATTTACCGGAAGCTCCCTGAACCTCAGGAGATTTTCGGGCATTTCGAAACGGTAATGGCGGGGAAGCATTTGGAAAGGCTTGTAAAAGATGGCAGGGTTGCAAGGTCGAGAAATGGTTTTATCAGGATCTGAAGCCTCTCAGAATTTCAGTTCACAACCTCAGCGCATCCAAGAACTTTCTTACCTTCTTCTTACTTTTAACTCCGTTCTCCTCAACACCCGATGACACGTCAACCCCCACCGGTTTGACGAAGCTTACAGCCTCTTTCACATTCTCAGGAGTTAAGCCGCCAGCAAGTATCACCGGTAGGTTTTCAGCGACGATTCTGCTAACTCTGAGGTCATGCATCCTCCCCGTGCCACACCCGGTATCCAGGAGATAATAATCAGCTTCAAGTCTCTCGACAAACCTCAGAATTCTCCTCGCATCCATTTCAGGATTTGTCGAGCTTGCCGGTACAGTGACAGCCTTTATAATGAGTCCGTCAAAATCCACATCTATCTCCGCCTCAGTGTGAATCTGCAGTCCTGCAGGCTCAAGAGACGCCATCTCCTGGTAATCCAGCAGAGCAGTGCTGTTTGAAACCAGAATAACGTTGTCGAAGCATCCAATTATCTCTTCAGCCCTTTCCAGACTCACGCTCCTTCTGGAATCGCTCTTAACAACGACTCCTATGAAATCAACACCTCCGGCCATCTCTACCATCTCTGCCTCTTCAATGCTTTTTATTCCGCAGATCTTTACCAGCATGCTCTCTCACCCAGCTACCGATTATCTTCATGCCATAAGGTGTCAGAACGCTCTCAGGATGGAACTGTAGGCCGACAACATCTAACTTCCTCGATTCAATTGACATCACCACCCCGTCTTCAGACACGGCCGTTACGCTGAACCCCTTGGGAACTCTTATTACAGCAAGGGAGTGGTAGCGACCCGCAAGAAATGGATTGGGGAGATTTCGAAGAACGCCCTTTTTTCTGTGGAAAATTCGGCTCTGCTTTCCGTGAACAGGCTTCACCCTGCCAACCTCCCCGCCAAATACTTCGGCAATTATCTGATGGCCCAGGCAGATACCGAGAAGGGGCTGGAACTCGGCAGCAACTTCGGGAGAGTTGCCCGAATCCCTGCCCAGTGGCTCTCCCGGGCCAGGAGATATGATGACCCCGTCAGGATTGAGCTTTCTGATGTCTTTAAGCGGAGCTGAGGATGGAAGAACCTTCACTCTATCGAAATGGGAGACGTATTCGGCTATATTCCAGACAAAGGAATCTTTATTGTCGAGTATCACTATCGTATTCCCCCACCTCCGCCGTCAATACCCAGAGCCTTCAAAGCCGGAAGCATCTTTCTTTCAGTCTCGTGAAGCTCCTTCAGCGGCTTCGAATCTGCTACAATTCCCGCCCCGCTCCTCACGATCGCCTTACCACCCCTGAACTCCACCATTCTAATTGCTATGGCCATGTCAGCGTTGCCGCTGGTGGAGAAGTAGCCCACGCCGCCGCCATAAACGCTTCTGTTGCTCTTCTCGATCTCCGAAATGATCTCCATTGCCCTGACCTTGGGTGCCCCCGTCAGAGTTCCGGCGGGAAAGGCTGCTTCCATGCCCCTGAAGGGTGATGCTGAAAGCTCCCCTGTAACCGTGCTCTCTATGTGCATGACGTGGGAGTACTTCACAACCTCCATGAACCTCTCCACCCTCACGCTTCCCGCCCTGCAAACCTTCCTGACGTCGTTTCTGGCCAGATCCACAAGCATCGCATGTTCAGCCCTCTCCTTCTCGTCCTTCAGCAGCCTGGCAGCAAGCTCATCGTCTTCTCTGCTGTTACTGCCCCTTCTTATGGTTCCTGCGATGGGGTTCACCATCATCTTCCCGTCGAAGATCGATGCGAGGGTCTCAGGAGATGCGCCGCAGAGCGAAACGTCATCGAACTCGAGCAGAAACATGTAGGGGCTCGGACTTATCTCTCTGAGCCTTAAATAACACTGAAATGGAGTCAGATTGGTCTCCACGTCATACTTCCTGGAGATTACAACCTGAAACACGTCTCCAGCATAAACGTGCTCCTTAGCCTCCTCGACCATCTCAATGAATTCGTCGGGTTCAGCGTCGCATGATGCGATGTGAGATTCGGGCTCAGGGTGTTTGGGCTCAATCCGTCTGGCCTTTCTGATGATCTTTCCACCATCGCTCCCGCTGAAGAAAACCCGCCTTGCAGCGTGATCCACCACGAAGTAGTCGGTGTAGTAGCCGAAAACCGAAGGCGTTTCGGCTTCGATTCCAATGTAAGGAAGCGCCGCATCGTATGCTGCGAATCCAACGAATCCTCCTGAGAACCTTGTTTGAGGCGGATTGCTACCGACAGCGATTTCACCACCCGTCTCTCTCATTCTCGCCTCGAGCTCCCTGAAGAGAAGCCCATTCTTCACCTCAACTACAAATTCAGGAGCGAAGCCCACAAAGGTGTAGCGGTGCCTGCCCACCTTTTCCCGGGTTTCCAGAATGAAAGAGTGGCCTTCTTCCCTGATGGCTGCATAGAGCTTTACGGGGTCAATGTAATTCAGCTTTTCCATACCCTCTGCACCCGTATCTCCTCAGCTCTTCAAGCTTTTTGACAGCGAAGCCCTCATCGATGATATTCTCCGCCACCTGGTAGCCCTCCCTGAAGTCAGAGACTCTGCCAGCAGCGTAGAGGGCTGCGGAAGCGTTCATCAGGATGAAATGCCTGTCGTATCCTTTCTTTCCTCTAAAAACCGCCTCGATTCTTGCAGCGCTCTCCTCACTGCTGTCGCAGACAACTCTGGCAATTCTGAACTCATCCACTCCGAATTCAGAGGGAGAGATTGTGTAAACTTCGACCTCTCTCTGCCTGTTAACTTCTGATACAAGCGTGTAGCCTTCAGGACTCACCTCATCCACGCCCGAACCAACTGCCAGCCCTTCAATGCCCAGAATCTGCATGGCTTCCCCCATCATCTGAACGACTTCCCCTCTGCACCCTATAATCTGCCTTTCGGGCAGTGCGGGGTTGCACAGTGGGCCCAGCAGATTGAAGATGGTTTTGATTCCCAGTCTTCGCCTGACGGGCATTATTTTCGTGAGGACGGGGTGATACAGGGGAGCGTGAAGAAAAACGTAGTTAACGGCCTCCAGCATTTCCGCTGCCTTTTCAGGAGGCGGTACCGGCACGCCAAGCCTCTCAAGGACGTCTGAGCTTCCGCTACTCGACGTAACAGCTCTGTTACCGTGCTTTGCCACTTTCATGATGCACGAAAGCAGGATTGAGACTGCGGTGCTCACGTTTATTGTTGAGGTGCCGTCACCACCCGTTCCGCACGTGTCCAGCTCCGCTTTAGCATCAACTTTCACCATGTTCTCTCTCAGATAGTCAGCAAATCCCGCCAGCACCTCCGCTTCGTAGCCCCTCGCCTCCAGAGCCGCCAGCATCGCTGCAGCTTCTATTTCGTCGGAAAGCATGAGCTGGCCTATGAGGTTTTTCGCCTCATCGAAGCCGATTTCACCGTTCACAACCACTTCCAGCATCATAGGTATCAATCCTCCTTTTCATCAGCTTCATTTTGCCTCCACAAACCTCCTGACTTCCCTTTCGGGATCGGATGCAAGCATGAAGTGCGTCCCAATTAGCGCAGCGTCACAGCAACTCAGAACTGCTTTAAGGTCTTCGACACTCCTTATCCCGCTCATTCCCACGATGAATCCACATTTCTCCCTCAGCAGAGGTGCCAAATCCAAGGTTGTTTTAATATCCACCTTCTGCGGCGAGAAAATGTCCCGGTTGTTTATCCCTCCGAGCTCCAGAGCGTCGATGTATTTCAGCTCCTGCCGGCTGTGAACCTCAACAAGGGCATCCACTCCACTTTCCCTTGCCACTTCAACGAACTCCATGGTATCCTCCTTCAGAATTCTGGCAATGAGCAGAATAGCATCGGCTCCGGCTTCAGCAGTTACCTCCACTTCCTGGCGATTTGTCACGAAATCCTTTCTCAGAACCGGAAGCTCAGTCGTGCTGCATATCTCTCGCAGAGCTTCAAGGCTCCCGCCGAAGGAGGGCGAGGTTATATATGAGATGGCGCAAGCTCCACCGCTTTCGTAAGCCTCGACAAGCTCGCCAATACTTCTACCATTCAGCAAATCGCCGAGAGTAGGAGATATAGCTTTGATCTCAGCTATTATGGCATTTCCTTTTTTACGATACTTTTTCGCATTTTTAAGGAATCTTCCCATATCACAGGTACAAGCTTGAAATGTGTATATAACTCTTTCGGTATAATATACGCAATATAAATATTTGTTAGATTAATCAACCTCCAGCATTCTATCCAATACTAAATCACACTTTTATAATGAATTTCTTTGAAAAATTTTAATAGGTTCTGATGAAACTAAGACCATGCAATTCGGGTGGAACCCGTGTATTGAGCTGGAAGGAAGAATGCACACCATAATAAAAGATGCTTTCTGGCTCAGGAGGCATCATCCTGACTTCACAATCCTGGAATTCAGCATAGACTACCACGTGGCTGCCAGGCTGAGCAGGGTGATCAATCCAGACGTCAGGAGGGCTCTGAAAAATTTCATGGCTGAAAGCGATTTTCAGCTCTTTCTGCACGTTCTGTATTCAGGCAGGGGAATCCAGCCGGGTAACCAGGAGTATCTTGATGAAGTTAACAGAATAGCTGAATTCTTCTCATTCGCCGAACCCTCGCTGCTCATTCTGCATTCCGGCAGGAGAGGTCGCAGAGAAATTGACGAATTTCTGGATTACGTAAAGGAGGCGCTGAAATCCATCCCCTTCAGGGCTTCAGTGGAAGTGGGAAGGAAGGGCTTTTTTCCGGGGAGCTTTGAGGAGCTCAGCACTTTTGCTTCCAGCATACCAGTTGTTCTCAACACATCCCTGCTCTGGGCGATGGCGGAGTTCAGCGAAGAGAAGCTTAAAGCTGGGCTTGCAGAAGCGAGGAACTGGAAGGTGGAGAGCATTCACTGGGGCGGGAGCAGAAAGAGGAAAGATGGAAGAGAGCTCCACAACCTCTCCATCTCAGCCCCCGGCTTCCCGCTGGAAAGATTCGCTTCGCTCCTCAGATGCGAGAACAACGTGCTGGAAATTGTGGGAGCGAATGTAACTAAAATTAATGAAGAACTTAGAGCTCTGAAGGCCGCTCTGGGAGTCTAAACATCGACGCCTAAAGCCCTAAAACAGAAAACGATAAGTATCTTCGCCCATTGTCGGTGTTATTAATCATTAAGGGTGATGACATGAGGCTGCACGAGTATCAGGCGAAGCAGATCTTTTCTGAGCACGGCATACCCGTTGCGAAAGGTGAACTTGCAACAAGCGTTGATGACGTCCGCAGAATTGCTGAAAAACTCGGCGGAAAGGTTGTTCTGAAGTCACAGGTTCTCGTGGGCGGAAGAGGCAAGGCAGGAGGAATAAAGCTGGCAAATAGCGCTGAGGAGGCTGAGGAGCTTGCTAAGGAGCTTTTCGGGAAGGTCATCAAGGGCCACCTCGTAAGCAAGGTCTACGTGGAGGAGCAGCTCGCCATCGATAGGGAGATGTACGTGGGCTTCACGCTTGACAGGAGCAGAAAGGGCTTCACGCTGATAGTCAGCAGCGTTGGCGGCATGGATATCGAAGAGATAGCCATCAAGCATCCCGACAGAATAGCCAGCTTAACCATCGACCCCCTTTACGGCCTCTGGGACTACCAGATAAGGAACGTGCTTTACGCTGCTGGCATGCCAAGGGAGTACTTCAGGCAGGTTACATCCATAATAAAGTCCCTTTACAGCATCCTCATCAGGTATGAGGCTGAGCTAACCGAAATCAACCCCCTCGTGGTTACCGAATCGGGAGAGATGATCGCTGCCGACGCCAGGCTCAACATCGACGACAATGCACTGTACCGCCACAAAGAGCTTGAGAAGCTGAGGGACTACACCGAAGTCGACCAGCTTGAGAGGGTGGCTGAGGAAAGGGGGCTTAACTACGTAAAGCTGGACGGAAACATCGGTGTCATAGCCAACGGCGCAGGCATGTCCATGGCAACAATGGACCTCATCTACCTGGAAGGTGGCAAGCCGGCCAACTTCCTTGACATAGGAGGAGGAGCCAGCAGCGAGGTCGTCAAGGAGGCCATAAGCACCATTCTGATGGATGAGAACGTCAAGGTCATTTTCATGAACATATTCGGAGGCATAACCAGGTGTGACGAAGTTGCTAGCGGTCTGGTTAAGGCCTTTTCGGAGATGGAGGTTTCGACACCAATCGTGCTGAGGCTTGCAGGCACCAACGAGGAGGAGGGCAGGCAGATCATCCAGAACTTCGTTGAGAGGAGCGGGATAAGCATTCACGTTGTGGAGACGATGGAAGAAGGAGCCAAAAAGGCCGTTGAACTTGCGGGGTGATCTCATGGCAATTATCGTTGATGAAAATACGAAGGTTGTTGTGCAGGGAATAACGGGCTCCCAGGGGTCCTTTCATGCGGAGAGAATGCTGAAGTACGGGACGAAGATAGTTGCAGGCGTCACGCCCGGCAAAGGCGGGAGCCAGGTTCTCGGCGTTCCGGTGTTCGATACCGTAAAGCAGGCTGTGGATGAGAGAGGTGCGAACGCAAGCGTGATTTTCGTTCCAGCCCCCTTCGCTGCCGATGCGGTTATGGAGGCCGTTGACGCTGGCATCGAGGTAATTGTCTGCATAACAGAGGGCATCCCCGTCCACGACGAGCTGAAGATGTACAAGAGGGTCAGAGCTGCGGGAGCAGTTCTCATTGGCCCCAACTGTCCCGGGATAATAAGCGTAGGCAAAACGCACCTCGGCATCATGCCTACCCAGATTTTCAGGCCCGGAAAGGTGGGGATAGTTTCCAGGAGCGGCACGCTGACCTATCAGGTGGCCTACAACCTTACGACGCTTGGAATAGGCCAGTCGACGGTCATCGGAATCGGAGGAGACAGAATCGTTGGTCTGAGCTTTGTGGACGTGCTGAAGCTGTTCGAAGAGGATGACGAGACGGAAGCGGTTGTTCTCATAGGCGAAATTGGCGGCACCGATGAGGAGGAGGCGGCGGAGTTCATAGCAGAAAGCATGAGCAAGCCCGTTGTGGGTTACATAGCCGGAATTACAGCTCCTCCGGGCAAGAGGATGGGGCATGCCGGAGCCATCATTGAAGGCGGCAGGGGGACGGCAGAGTCCAAGATAAAAGCACTGAATGAAGCCGGCGTAGAGGTGGGCAGAACCCCCATGGAAGTGGCAAAAATTGTGGAAAAGGTGGTAAAGGGGGAGTAGAAGATTAAGAAGGGAGAGCCATGAGGGTGCAGCACGACATAGTAATTGTTGGAGGCGGCCTCGCAGGTTTGCGAGCTGCAGTTGCGGCGGCTGAGAAAAGCAAGAAGCTGAGCATCGCCCTGATTTCAAAAACCTATCCCATCAGGTGCCACAGCGTGTGTGCTGAAGGTGGAACCGCAGCTGTACTCAGAGAAGGGGACAGCTTCGACCTCCACGCCTGGGATACGGTTAAGGGCGCAGACTTCCTGGCTGATCAGGATGCCGTGGAGTTCTTCGTAAGAGAGTCACCCAAGGAGATTCTCAGGCTCGACAACTGGGGATGCCCCTGGAGCAGGACTGAGGATGGCAGAATAGCTCAGAGGGCATTCGGCGGTCAGAGCTTCAACAGAACTGTTTTTGCCGCCGACAGAACCGGTTTCCACGAGGTTCACACCCTCTACGAAAGAACTCTCATGTACCCCAACATAGTTCGCTACGACGAATACTTCATGACCAACCTGGTTATAGAGGACGGAACAATCAGGGGAATAACTGCCATAGAGCTGAAGACTGGTGATCTGGTTCTCTTTGAAGCTAAGGCTGTCATCCTGGCCACAGGCGGTGCGGGAAGGCTTTTCGGCTTCACCACCTACAGCCACCAGGTTACCGGCGATGGGATGGCGATTGCGTACAGATGCGGAGTCCCGCTTAAGGACATGGAGTTCTTCCAGTTCCATCCCACCGGTCTGGTGCCTTCAGGCATTCTGATGACTGAAGCATGCAGGGGTGAGGGCGGCTACCTGAGGAACAAGGACGGCGAGAGATTCATGGAGCGCTACGCTCCTGAGAGAATGGAGCTTGCCCCAAGAGACGTCGTTGCCAGGTCGATGTGGAAGGAGATCATAGAGGGAAGGGGGATAGAGGGCGAGTACGGCCCCTACATAGCCCTTGACCTGACGCATCTGGGAGAGGAGAAAATTGAGGAGAGGCTGCCCCTCATCAGAGAGGCCGCAAAGAAGTTTGCTGGGATAGACCCTGTCGAGGAGCCGATCCCTGTCAGGCCCGTTGCCCACTACACCATGGGCGGCGTTCACACCAGCATGTGGTGTGAGACGCCTGTCAGAGGTCTTTACGCTGCTGGAGAAGTGGCATGCATAAGCATACACGGAGCCAACAGGCTTGGCAGCAACTCAACGGCTGAATGCCTGGTTTTCGGCAGGGTGGCTGGAGAGAAGGCTGCGGAATATGCTTTATCGACGGAGCTGAGGCACGTGGGTGACGACGTTTACAGGGAGGAGGAGAAGAGAGTATTTGACGAATTCCTGGGCAGGAGCGGTGATGAAAGTCCGTACCAGATAAAGAAGGAGCTTAATGAGGTAATGGACAGCAGCTTCTGGATCTTCAGGGATGGCAGCCAGATGAAAGAGGGATTCAGGAAGATACTGGAGCTCAAGGAGAGGTACAGGAGAGTTGAGATTGTGGACAGCAAAAGGAGGTTCAACACCGACATGATCTACGCCTTCGAAGTGGGCTTCATGCTTGATCTGGCTGAAGCTGTTGCTGCCGGAGCCATTGCCAGAACTGAAAGCAGGGGAGCCCACTACAGGCTGGACTATCCTGAGAGGGACGATGAAAACTGGCTCAAGCACACCCTCGCCTACTACACGCCTGACGGGCCAAGGCTGGAGTACATCCCCGTCACGATAACGAAGTGGCAGCCTGTGGAGAGGAAATACTGAAGGGGTGGTCTGATGGAGGTAATCTTCAACATCCGCAGGTTTGACGGCGAAAGGGACTACTGGCAGAGCTTTACCGTTCCGGTTACCAGAGGCATGACCCTCCTTGAAGGTTTGTTCTACATCAAGGAGAACCTTGACGGAAGTCTCGCCTTCAGGGCCTCATGCAGGATGGGTGTTTGCGGAAGCTGTGCAGTCAAGGTGAATGGCAAGCCCGTGCTTGCGTGCGAAACTCAGATAACCTCCCTTAACTCCTCAAAGCTGGACATAGAGCCAATAGGCAATTTCAGAGTGATAAAAGACCTGGTTACCGACTTTGAGGGCTTTTTCAGGAAGCACGAGGCGGTTAAGCCCTACCTGATACGGAGAAATGACGACTACGAGAACCCTGTTGAGCTAATTCAGACGCCGAAGCAGATGAAGAGCTACTACAACTTCAGCCTCTGCATAAAGTGCGGTGCGTGTCACTCAGTATGTCCCGCAGCGGCAACCAGGAGCGATTACCTCGGCCCCGCTGCCATAACCGCTGCCTGGCGCTTCGTTGCGGACAGCAGGGATGAGGGGAAGGATGAGAGGTATGAAGCGGTGTGCGGGGACAACGGTGTCTGGAGGTGCCACTTCGCAGCGGAGTGCAGCGAGGTGTGTCCGAAGAAAGTTGAGCCTGCCAAAGCGGTTCAGAAGATGAGAATTCGAACGGCTTTATATGCCATAAAGAAGGTGATTTTATGAGCGTTGCTGACTGGTTCAGGGTCAGGGGGAGAAGTTTGCAGAGCATATCATTCAGCCTCCACAGACTGACGGGTTTGGTTCTTTTCATCTACCTGCTGATGCACCTGAGCTACCTCACGTCTCTGAAGCTGGGAAGAGCTGTTTATGAGTCGCTGATAGCCACCACCGTTTCGCCTGCCTTTCTGCCCCTCGACATACTTCTACTTCTGGCCACCATCTTCCACGGGGTTAACGGCATCAGGGTTGTTCTCAACGAGTTCGGCATCGGCTATGAAGTCCGAAAAGCGATGCTATATGCGACCTACCTGATCACAGCGGTGCTGTGGATAATTGCCAGTGTTGGCCTCTATAATATGGTTGTGGGAGGAAAATAGAGGAAATAATACCGGGGTGAATTATATGAAGGCTGAGACGAAAGCAGAAGCGGCTGAGATGCACACAAAGCGGGTGCTCGAGCCTGTCGCATGGCTGTTTCAGATTTTATCGGGGCTCGTTCTGGCTGCACTGGTTGCGGTTCACCTTTACGTCACCCACTACGCCACTCCAGACGCACTGGCGTACGATAACGTGGTGGAAAGGTTCAGGGATGCTGGCTTCAGGGCCATGTATGCCGTTTTCCTTCTGGCGGTTACGTTCCACGCCTTCAACGGCGTCAGAGCAATAGTGCTGGACACGGATTTCGGTGCGAGAAATACGAGAGCCGTGAACTGGCTTCTGATGCTGCTGTTCGTGGCCGCTTTTGTTTACGGGCTGTTTTTGATGCTTTCAATTTAGTTTTTGACTTTTTAATTTTGTTTTTGAGTGTTTAACCGTTCAGCCAATAACCTCTGCAATCCTCAGCGAAACGAAGGAACCACTACTGTATTAAACTTCCAAATCAGCAACTTAACATGGTTCGCAGAGCAGAACTGCCCGGAGTAGGGACAAAATATGAACTGGAAACAAAGGATGGAGGTAAGATAGCCGTAATATTCCTCTTAACCGATAAGGTGCAGCTTTATTTGCTCGAAAAATCCTGTGATGAGCCATGTGTGGTCAACCTGGCACCTGAAGAAGCCAGAAGGCTCGGCAGCATACTGTTTGGCGCCGTTTTCACCTACGAAAGGGCCTACGAGAGGGAGGCGGTGGACGTGTCGTTCTCTGCCCTCTCTGATTTAAGGCTGAGCGTTCACACGTACCCCGTTGGAAGGAATCTGGCCGGAAAGTCCATAAGTGAGCTTGCCATAAGAAAAAAGACCGGCGTGACTGTTATAGCCGTATCCAGGAAAGGAGAGAACATAGTGAACCCCCCACCGTCCTTCGTCTTTCAGGAAGGAGACATACTGGTTGCAATGGGAGAATGGCACCAGCTTAAAAGCTTTGAGAAGGAAGTTCTGGGTATCTGAAGTACGCAGGTGTTTGAATGGAGTTTCTTCTGGCTCTGGCAATTTGCGCCTTACTGGCAGTCTCAGTCA
>CAZHKD010000007.1:29737-36089 GCA_964533255.1 uncultured archaeon
TGAATGGAGTTTCTTCTGGCTCTGGCAATTTGCGCCTTACTGGCAGTCTCAGTCAAAAAGCTTTCCATGCCCTCAATTCCTGTCTACATACTTGCAGGCCTGATACTTGGAAACGCTGGCATCGGGTTTTTCAAAGCCGATGAAACATCCAAAATCCTCAGCGAGCTCGGGATTGTCTTTCTCCTAGTCTACATAGGCCTTCAGATACAGCCCGGCAGGATTCTGGAAAGGAAGCACAGCATAGTATTTGCCGGACTCACGGATTTCGCAGTAAACTTTTCCATGGCCTACGTCACCGCCGCCCTCCTGGGCTTCAGCACAGCAGATGCCTTCGTTCTGGCCTCAGCCCTTTACATCAGCAGCTCAGCCATTGTCATCCAGTCTCTTATAGAGGGCAGAAAACTGATTTTTCCCGAATCTGAAACAACAATATGGTTAATGATATTCGAGGACATTGTACTGATCCTGCTCATACTGGCGGTTACCGCAGAAGCTGGTGAGACCGAGCTGATGATGTTTTTTGGAAAAACGCTGATTTCCGTTCTGATTATCGTAGTTGCCGGGAATTATGGTGCCAGATACATTAACATGGCCATGAAGAGGGAGGACGAGGTTCCCTTTGTGCTGGCATTTTCACTCCCGTCATTAACAATGTACCTGTCAAGAACCTGGGGCACATCTGAGTCCTTCGGAGCCATTCTACTTGGCATGGCATTTTCGAAAGCGAGAGAGATGGAGAGAATTATAAGGCCATTCAAAGAGGTGTTTCTGGTGCTTTTCTTTTTCTTTTTTGCCGTATCAATCGATCTGCCGGAAAAGATTCCTATAACAGTTCTGCTGTCTCTGATTCTGGTTTCAGTCATCGGAAAGTTCCTTTCGGGAATTATAATAGGAGGTGTCGTTCACAAATCCGTTCCATCGGGTATAGAGATCGGCGCTTCAATGGTAGCAAGAGGGGAATTTTCGATTCTTATTGCATCAATATACGGAGCCGGAGAGGTATCGGCTATTGTTGCCCTGATGGTGATCGTTATGTCAATTACCGGTTCCATAACCGCCAGATACAGCCACAAGATACGAAGTTACACTTCAAAGATTTCCCTGACCCAGTCGGCCAGGTAGACTTTATAAGTCTTCCCGAATTTTTCCCTGACGATCAAGTCCTTCTCCTCCAGCCTTTTCATGAGCGTTGAGAGCTTTGAGTGGGAGAACCCCGTTCGGAAGTGGAGCGAATCCTGGGTTATCCCCTCATTTTCCCCGATTATCTCAATAATCGTCGCCTCATCCTCGCTCAGGAGCTTCTTGAGTCTGTCGGGAAGGCAAGTGCCTCCGGATTTCTCTGCAGAAGCATGAGCTCCACCCTCCTGAGCTTCCGCTTCCTCAGTCTCTCCCCTCAGGTACGGGTAAAGGAGGAGAAAGACAGCGGCTATCAGAATGAGTGTGTTCAGCGAGGAATTCATGTGCATTGGCATGGATGGAAGAGACAGAACTGCCAGCAAAATCAGAACTACAGCGATTACTTGGAGCGTGCGGTCATCCATCCTGCTTTACCTCCAGTACAACAGTGCTAAAAAGTAGATAAGTAACCTAGAAATTATTCCTCGGGGATCTCAATAGCTCCCTCGTCGATGAGCTTCTGAACTTCCTTTGGGTGCTTGCCCTCAACGCTCACACCCATGGAGACTGCGGTTCCCAGCACTTCCTTGACGGCCGCTTTCAGCGAATACGCCAGCATCTCCCCCTTCTTCATCTTCGCTATCTTTACGACCTGATCCATGCTCAGGTCGCCCACGAACTCCCTGCCAGTCTGATTGCTGCCCTTCTCCAGCTTCAGCTCCATCTTGATGAGAGCAGATGTCGGCGGGACGCCTACCTCAATGTCAAAGCTCTTGTCCTCATGAACTATAATCTTGACCGGAACCGAAAGGCCATCGAACTCCTTAGTCAGCTCGTTTATCCTGTCAACCACCTGCTTTACGTTCAGGCCAAGAGGGCCTATTGCAGGCCCCAAGGGTGGGCCTGGAGAAGCCTTACCTCCGGGAACCAGTACTTCAACCACTTGCTCCATTTTCACACCTCCTCCTCTTTCTTGTCTATAACCCTCACGTGGTCAGCCTTCACAGTTACGGGGATGGGCACAACAGCTTCCATAAGCTCAACAGTTATCTCGTTCTTGGCCTCATCCACCCTCTTGACGATTGCGAGCTCTCCTCTGAAGGGTCCCGAGACTATTTCGACGGTGTATCCCTCTTTTATCTGCTCCGCCGCCTTCTTTGGCGTCAGAAAGTGCTCTATCTCCTGAAAAGTCACCTCGCCCCTCACGACGCCTTTAACGTGGGGAACGCCCTTTATCGCCTTAAGCAAGTCCTCCATCCCATCTGCTTCCACTATTATGTAACCTTTCATCTCCTTCGGAGCGAGGATGGAGTAGACTCCAAGCTCGTACTTTTTAACAGCCATTTCCATGAGGTTTGCCACGACCCTCTCCTGATTTGCCGTCGTTTTCACTGCGAAGAACCTGCTCATCTGAACGCCCCCGGAAGAACATCCAGTAACAGATAAATCAGGAAACCCAGAAGGCCAATTACGAACATCATTCCTATGGCTACCTTCGTCGTCATGAAAAACTCATCTCTGTCTGGTTTCCTTGTCATCTTCAGCACGTTGTAGTATTCCTTGAGCTTTTTCTGGATATCCATGTTCATGAAACCAGCCATCAGTGCAGGGATTTTAAACTTTACCGCTACTTCACGAAGTCAATGCCGTATCGCCTCGTGATCGGGTAGCCCTTCTTGCCCAGTATCTGGGGAGATTTCACGCCGGTTACGATGAGGAGAGTCCTTATGGTGTTCTCAAGCTCGGGATCGACCATTGCACCCCAGATTATCCTGGCGTCGGGGTCTATCTTCGTGTAGATCTCCTCGACGATGCTCTCTGCCTCTTCTATGGTCATATCCGGCCCTCCGGTGACGTTGACCAGCGCCGCCTTAGCTCCGGTTATGTCCACGTCCAGCAGCGGGCTCTTGAGAGCCTTCCTGACGCTCTCTGCAGCCTTGTCCTCGCCGCTTGCCTCACCAAGCCCTATCATCGCAACTCCGCCCTTCTCCATAACTGTTCTGACGTCAGCAAAGTCCAGGTTTATCAGGGCAGGCTTTGTTATCAGCTCGGTGATGCCCTTCACTGCCCTCATGAGTATCTCGTCGGCCACCTTGAAGGCGAGGGGCATTGGGTAGTTCGGAACCACTTCAAGCAACTTGTCGTTGGGGATGACGATTACCGTGTCGGTAACCTCCCTGAGCCTCTCCAGGCCGGCTTCGGCGTTCGCCCTCCTTATAGCTCCCTCAGCGCTGAACGGAAACGTTACCACTGCGATCGTCAGAGCGCCGGCATCCTGTGAGGCTTCGGCAACCACCGGGGCAGCTCCTGTTCCTGTTCCACCGCCAAGGCCGCAGGTTATGAAGACAAGGTCAGAGCCCTCGACAATCTGCTTGATCTCCTCCTCGTTTTCTCTGGCTGCCTCTTCGCCAATCTGAGGAAGGCTTCCGGCTCCAAGTCCCCTCGTCCTCCTCTTTCCGATAAGGAGCCTCTTGTGGGCCTTGGTGTAATAGAGGTGCTGAACGTCGGTGTTTATGGCGATCAGCTCAGCCCCGTCAATACCCTCTTCAAACATTCTGGTAACGGTGTTGCACCCGCTACCTCCAACACCAATTACCCTGATGACTGTTTTGAGCTCGTGCAGCATCTGGAGTATTTCATCTTCGACATTCTCTGCTGGAGCCCTGTGTTTCTCCATTTCTGCCCGTGCAAGTGCCTCCTCTACAAGAGATTTCATAATCATCTCTCCTTTAAATGACTCTAAAATTTTCCGGGTGGAATAGTATATAAATCTTTGTTTCCAGCTTTTAGTGATGCTGATTTCAGGAAAACTGCTTTACAGGGGAGATATCATCGAAGCGGGCTTGAGAATTGAAGAAGGGAGGATTAAAGAGATATCAAAGGGCATTGATGGCCGGAGGTTGAGGGGTCTGATACTGCCGGCAGCCATAGATGTTCACGTCCATCTGAGGGATTTTGAGGAGAGGGAAAAGGAGACGATTGAAAGCGGCACCCTCTCCGCGCTTTACGGCGGAGTGTGTCTGGTTGCTGAGCAGCCAAACACGAATCCTTTTATCGACTCCCCGGAAACCTTCGAAAGGAGGGTCAGAGAGGCTTTGAGGAAAAGTTACGTGGATTACTCCCTGAACCTGGGGCTCACTCCGTATAACGCTGAAGATATTCGCCGGATTGTTGAAGAGATTCGGAGCAAATTCCCGCTCCATGCCGTAGGCGAGGTATTCCTTCAGCATTCTGATGCGAAATATCAGGTGAGCTATCAGCAGCTTGAGAGGGCAAAAAAGCTGGTTGAAGCACTGCTGACCGTCCACGCTGAGGATCCCGCTTACGTTGAGGGCAACGGCATTCCGAACTTCCTCTACAGAAAGGATGAGGCTGAGCTGGAAGCTGTCAGGAAGACAGCCGGTCTGGGTGTTCACGTGTGCCATGTTTCGCTCTACGAATCTGTTAAGATTGTATCTCAATCGCCCTCAACCGCTGAGGTCACGCCCCACCACCTGCTCCTCAGCAGAGACGACCTTGACAGGCTCGACGGCTTCGTCAACGTGAATCCGCCTCTCAGGAGCAGAGAGAACGCAGAAATGCTCCTTAAAAACTTCGGAATGTTTGACGTGCTTGCATCCGACCACGCCCCTCACAGCGTGGATGATAAGATGAAAGGGGCTTCAGGCTTTCCGGGAGTTGAGACGATGTATCCCCTCATGATGAATCTGGTCAGAAAGGGCGTCATCGGCCTGAACGAGCTTGTTGAGAGAATAGCAGTGAATCCCGCCAGAATCTTCGGATTTGACAACTATGGCGCTATAGAGGTGGGAAACTATGCGAATCTTGCTGTCTTCGACCTTTCCGACGTTAAAGCTGTGAAGGGGCACGAACTCCATTCCCTTTGCCAGTGGACGCCCTACGAAGGCTTCGACGCCATTTTTCCCCACACCGTCATTCTGAGGGGTGAGCCGGCACTTGAAGGTGGAGAGTTGCTGATTGAGCCGGGCTCCGGGCTCGTGATCTGACTTAGCCTAAAGCAACCTGGTGATGAGAATGGCCGGCTGGCTTGAGTACGCCACCACTGAAACGGCTCCGCTGTTCGTGCTCTCTCTGGCATTCATCCTGGACCTCCTGCTGGGTGAGCCGCCCTCGAAACTTCATCCGGTGGTCTGGATGGGCAGGCTGGCTGGCTTCCTGGACAGAATGTACCGGAGGAGAGGGAAAGCAGATGTGTTTGCCGGAGCCCTGGCTCTTCTGATTGTTGCATCCTTCGCCCTCGGGATTGCTTACGCTGTCAGGCTCCTTCCATCTCCCCTCCCGCTGATTGCCGAAATTTACCTGCTCTTTTCCAGCATTTCCATCAGGAGCATGGGGGAGCACGCCCTGAGGTGTGTGGGCTGGGATGGACTGAGGAGGGAGGAGGTGGCCATGATCGTCAGCAGAGACGTCAGCAAGCTTGATGATTCACAGCTATGCAGCGCGGTCATCGAGTCGACAGCTGAAAACTTCGTCGATGGCCTCTTAGCTCCGCTCTTCTACTACGCACTCTTCGGCCTGCCGGGCCTGATGCTCTACAAAGCTGCCAACGTCTGCGATGCAATGCTGGGATACAGAAACGAGAGGTACAGGTATTTCGGAATGGCCTCTGCGAGGGCAGACGATGTTCTGAACTTCATACCTGCCCGGCTTTCCGCTCTCCTCTTCATCCTGCTGAAGCCCTCCGCCTGGAGGTGCATTGCGAGATTCAGGAAAGCGAAGCTGAACGGCGGCTACCCCATAAGCGGTATGGCGGCGCTGCTTCAGGTCAGGCTTGAAAAGCTCGGCGAATACACCATAGACTGCGGAAGATTTCCAAATCCGGCAGACATAATCAGAGCAGTCCGCTATTACTACATTCTTTCCGCATTAGCCCTGCTGTTTGCCTCCCTTCTAACGCTCATACCACTACATCTTCTCAAGGGGCTCTATGCCTAAGAGCTCCAGGCCGTTCCGCAGTGCTATGCGTGTTGCATCCACTATAGCTAAGCGGTGCATCCTGTACTGGCTTTCAGCCCTCAGAACCGGGTGGTCACGATAGAAGTCGTTGAAGGTCATGGCTATGTCCAGAATGTAGTCTGCAAACACGTTGGGGCGGAGTTCATTAACAACCCTTTCGACCATGTAGGAGAACTTGGAGAGCAGAACAACCAGCTTTCTCTCCATCTCGTCGCAGATCTCCGCATTGAATTCCAGGTCCGGCATTCCTGCCTCAACA
>CAZHKD010000008.1:0-31764 GCA_964533255.1 uncultured archaeon
TCAGCCTGTCCCTCACCTCGTAAAGCCTGTCGTACATTGCCCTCTCTTTCCTGACGCTGGCCCAGTAATAAGCCTCGTCCCTCGTCCCTTTGGTTATCAGGACGACTATTCTGCCCTCTCTTCCCCTCCCAGTCCTGCCCCTCCTCTGTATCGCTCTTATCTCAGAAGGTACAGCCTCATAGAATACGACAAGGTCTGTGGAGGGTATGTCGAGCCCTTCCTCCCCAACGCTTGTGGAAAGAAGAACGTTCAGCTCGCCATCCCTGAACTTCTGGAGAATCTCCACCTGCTCCCTCTGCCTCATCCCTTTATCCTCGCCTCTGTTAGCCTGGCCGATGAACTTCGCAGCTCTCACACCATCCAGCGAATTCAGCTCCGCAAGAAGCGTGTCGGCGGTGTCCCTGAAGTTGGTGAAGACGATTATTCTTGAATCCGGATTTGCCTTGAGCTGCTTTGACACAACCTCCTTCAGCTTCTCCAGCTTCGGATGATCGGCCTTGCAGTTCAGGGCCTTGAGGACGGCACTCCTGAAAAGGGGGTCGGATATGAGGGACTTTGATGCTTTGCTGCCCCCCTTGCTTCTACCCTCCACCACAAGCCTGCGAAGGTAGTGCTTCAAAGCATCCAAACCCTGGGTTTCGATGAGCTCGATGCCGTGCTGAACCTTCAGAATCTCTGCAAGAGTGGAGAGGGCTTCGAAGTACTTCGACTCGCCGGTTTCCGCAGCTTCGCTCTGCAGAGCTTCCTGAAGGGCTAAAAGCTCCTTCTTCGTCAGCTTATCGAAATCAACGTTTTCGAACACGTTGAGCTGCTTCAATCGCCTGAACCTGAGCTTTAGGACTTCCTGAAACTTCTCTGCCACCTCCTTCAGCTCTTCCGGCATGTCCACTTTGATCCACTCTATTCTCTTCTCCCCGACGTAGGGTCTGACATCTGCGTCGTATTCAGTCCTTATTTCCATGTCCTCGATGCCCAGGTTCTCTACGACCTCCAGAATCCTTTCGGGTTCGCTGCCGGGGGATGCGGTTATCCCCATTATCAGCGGGCTTTTCGATTCCGCTCTGAACTGCCTTGCGATGAAAACGTAGGAGTAGTTGCCAACAGCCCTGTGGGCTTCATCGAAAATTGCCAGAACAAAGTCCCTCAGGCTCACCCTGCCGGAAATCAGGTCGTTCTCAACAACCTGTGGGGTTGAGACAACAATTGTGGCCTTCTCGTACAGCTCTTCGCGCTTCTCTGGAGGCACTTCGCCGCTGAGGGTTACTATCTTCTCCGCGTCAATGTTGAGGGTTCTCCTCAGAAAATCCGCATGCTGCTCAACCAGCGGCTTTGTCGGAGCCAAAAATAGCACCTTTCCATCTTCGTTGAGAAGCCTTGATGCAATTACGAGCAGGGCGATGACTGTCTTTCCCAGGCCGGTGGGCAGGATTACGAGTGTGCTCCGCATCAGGCAGGTTGCGGCTATTGCTATCTGGTAGCTCCGCCTTTCAACCGCTCTCGGTTTTATCAGAGGATGGCTGATGTACTCCACATAATGATGTATTTGAAGGGTTTTAAAAAATATGCGCAGACCTCGGATTCCTGAGAGTATTTCTCTATCCCAGTTTTGTTGAAAAAGACAGGGCAATGGTAAGCCCAAAAACTTAAGTAAAAATAATTCAGAATTTCTACGGTATGGAGTCCGACGCAAAATGCATCCATGATCCGGCCGTGGAGTGCGTGAACAAAATGGAGTGCTTCAAATGCCCCCTCTACGAGGCCATTATGAGTGACTACCCTCATTAGCCCTCATTACCTCCTCACTGGTCAATCTCTATCCCGTAAATCTTTTCCGGATTCTCCACGCAGATTTTATATGCTACATCTTCATATCCTGCCTCAATCAGCTCCTTTATTTTTCTGGGAACCGTTCTGGGGCCGAGGACTGAGCCAGGGCGTTTAGCATCGTCTATGTAATCTGTCTCCACCAGAAACCTGCTGCTCTTCTGAGCAGCTTTAAGCACGCTGTCACCAGATGCAATTACTGATGGAAAAAGGCCGATCTCTTTCATTTCCTCCACTGCAGGAGGTGCGAAATGCTTTACCACTTTCTCCCTCTTCAGCCCCGCTTGATCTGCGAGCTTCGCTATTTCCTCCATGCCTTCAATCGTGAAGCTCTCGGTGTGTATCTGGACTGGACAGCCGACATCCCTTGCAACGCTGAAGGCGTGCCGCAGCACTTCGTTGCTGAGCTTCCAGACGTAATCGCTCACCTCGTAATGCGGCCTTCCGCTCTTGATGGCAACAGCCCTCCCTTCGGCAACGTACTTTGCAGCAAGCTCGATAGCGTCCTTCATTATTTCTGCAGCGAAGTCGTAGCCAAGTTTCTGGCCGATGACGGTTATCTCCGCTGGGTGTACGCTGAGAACTGCGTAACACCTCACGATCTGATTCCCTTTCTCAACCAGCTTCAGGTGTTCCTCGAAAATCCGCTTAAAATCCTCTCCCTTCTTCGGAAACACTCCGTAATGGTGGCTGAGGAGAGAGATGAGGAAGACGTGTGTCCCGCCTGCCTGCCTGAACTGCTTGAGGGCTTTGAGGCGGAGGTGGTTGTAGAGGTGCATGTGGTTGTCTGTGGCTATCATGGGTGAAGATAAGTGGCTGGGTTTTTGAGTCTAACCATGAGTCTGAACATGCTACGCTATACTTCACCACACCCAGTATTTTCATCTCCGGAAATATTTGGGGGTTGTGGGGGTCAGCGGAGATGATGTCGGGGAAAGCGGTTATGGAAAGTTGCGCCACCACTCCCCACTCTCAGAGCAGGTTCAGCAGAAATAAAGCGGCGACACCTGCAAGCATTGTGGCAATCACATTTTTTGTTCTCCACGCAACAGCGAAGGCGGCAAATCCGGCCATGGTTTTGGGCCCCACTGCTAGGCCACCATCGCTTACAAAGATGTCCGTGAAGACGAGTGAGGAGAAGATGGCAACGGGCAGGTACTTCAAAAAGCCCAGAGATTCGAATCTGCCCAGGAACATTGGCAGCGATCTGGGCAAATACGTTACGGCAGCCATTCCCAAGATCAGGATTATGACATCCATCTTTCCGCCACACCCCCCACAAGGCAGGCAGCAAGGGCAGACAGCATTACGCTCCATCCCGACGGCAGACCCGATAGGATTAGTGAGGCCACGCCTGCAAACACCGCGACGACGACATCCACTGACGTTCCAACGCTCAGAACCAGCAGGGTTATGAAAAGGCTCGTTAAAGCAAAGGGCAGCACGTTGACAACATCCAGCGGTATCACGCTTCCGAAAAGGAGGCCGGCAGCCGTTCCACCAATCCAAGCAACGTAGCAGAGCAGGTTCAGGAATAGGTGGTAGTTTGAATCCGGGATTTCGTTAAGCCTTCTTGAGGCTATTGCGAAGGTCTCATCAGTTATGCTAAAGCTTATCAGAGCTTTCCTGCTCCAGCTCGCCTTTATCTTGGAATACAGAGCGGAGATATAGCTGCTCATCAGAACATATCTCAGGTTCACGAGGAATGTGGTTGCCACTATGAGCGACGCTGGGCTTTTTTGCATGAGCATCTGCAGCGCTATGAACTGGCTTGCCCCGGCAAAGACAAGAGCAGACATCAAAACGCCATACCAGCCTATGTAGCTTTCAGCCAAAACGCCAAAGGCAAAGGCTATGGGAAAGTAGCCCACCATTATCGGAAAGGCGTCGCTGAGGGCTGCCCTGAGGTTGCGCTGAGCCGAGATGGATGGGAGAGACATGGGAAGTGGTGGACAGATGGATTAAAAAACTTAGGCTGGAAAAGCAGCGGAAGCGGTGCGTGAATGGTGCGCGAAGGACGTCACACATAAAACATAACCAGCAGCGTTGTAACGATGGCCAGAGCCCCAAGTGAAATGCAGAACGCAGAAAAGTTCACCTTCCTGGCAAATTTCATGAGCAAGCCCATGGTTGCATAACCAACGACAAATGTTGCTGACACCGTCATCGCCGCTGATGCTGCTGAAATGCCCGCTGGCAGCCCCTCAAGAATGGCTGCACCGATAACTGCTGGGACGCTGATGATGAATGACAGCTTGAGAGAATGCTCTTCTTTCAGCTTTCTCAGGAGGAGGAAGCTGATGGTTGTACCAGAACGGGAAATGCCCGGGAGTATGGCGAAGCCCTGGGCCAAACCCAGCAGCGCAGCTTCTCTCAGGCCAAGCTCCTCGAGACTCCTGTAGCCCTTCCCCGGCAGCCTGAGCACCATGCCCGTAAGAATTAGCATCACACCAATCAGCACGTTCACCAGTTCGCCGCTCCTGAATCCCCTGACTGCATGTAACAGCGGCAGAGCTGTGAAGGCTGTGAAAAGGGATGCAACCACCACTATTTTCAAAAGTTCCGGGCTCCCGTTTCCGTAAAGTGATTGAAACATCTCCAAAAACTCTCTCCTGAACTTGGCCAGAACGGCCAGCATGGTTCCGGTATGGAGGAAGATCGCATACGAGAACGCTGAGCCGGGGTTCAGTTTGAAGACATTCAGCATGAGGAACATGGATACTCCTTCGCTGCTGACAGGGAGCCACTCGGCCACTCCCTGAACTATGCTGAGTATGCCGAGAACGAGGGGGCTAACGTCTTCCATCCTCTCACTTCTTCAACCTGTTGAGCACTCTGAGCTCCTCGGGAAGCTCGACTATTTTTGCCGGTGAGCCAATGGCCAGCCTCCATGGTGGCACATCTTTCGTCACAACCGCTCCTGCAGCAACAAAGGCTCCCTCACCAACCTCCACTGAGGGCAGAATAACCGAATTTGCACCAATGGTCGCACCCCTCCTTATCACTGGCCCTTTCAGCTCGTAATCCTTTCTGACCGGGTACCTATCGTTTGTCAGAACAGCATTGGGGCCTATGAATACCAGGTCCTCTATGAGGGAATTGACGGGGATGAAGACATTGGACTGGATGCTCACGTTGTTTCCAATCTGCGTGGTGCCCTCAATAACAGTATTTGTGCCCACCAGCACGTTGTTTCCGATCCTTGTTCTCTCCCTGATTATTACATTGTGGCCGGTAACAAAGTTGTTCCCGATTTCAACGTCGCAGTATATCACTGTCCCGGAGCGGATGATGGCATTGTCTCCCACTGTTGTTCCTTTAAACTCACCCCTCGTCCAGTCACCCCTCAAAAGATCGCTGGTGGGATATCCCAAAATCACGTTTTCCATTATCACCGGATTTTTCCCTATTCTGGTAACGCCGTATATTTTCACGGATTCGTGTATCATGCTCTCTACCAGCCCTATTATTCTGGACGCATTTAAGCTTTCTCTCTGTTCTCCCGTTATTTTAGGTGCTGCATATTGGTCAATTTCAGCCTATTTAGTGCCATCAGGGTCGCTGACACCTGTGAAAAGGACTCGACACTCAACAACATGGCTAAAAAATAATAAAATATAAAAAATTTCAGAACTTTCTTCTACTCAGCACAAGTACGACACTACCCAGCAAACCCACGACACCCACAGCAATAGGCGAAAACTCTGGAATGGACTCTGGAGGTGGGCACACCTCGTCAGGAACCTTTAACCACGGGTCGTACTCGACATAGCCCGTCACGGAATCTCCTGAGCCAGGACCACTTCCACCGGGACCGCTAGCATCCCCCCACCAGTTGTGCTTCGCTATTATTGCCGGGAAGTCGGCGGCGTCGAAGTTTCTAACGCCTTCGTCGTTGTCGTGAATCTTATTGCACCTGATTACGTTACTCTCGGTGGCAGTGGCTGCAGCCCTTACCCAGTTCCACTGGGTTATGCCGTACTTGTTGTTGTGGACGTCATTTCCCTTGATCAAGTTCCCATACGAGGCCATCAGGTATATCCCCTGAGCAAAGTTCCAGTCGTCGTGTCTGTAAATCTCGTTATCTCTTATAGTATTTTCATCAGCGTACGAAAGCTGAATTCCGTACTGGTCAAAGCCCTTGGCTCCGTTGCTGTATATCTTATTGCCTGCAATGGTATTGGCTTTAGACAGCCCGGGATTAGCCGCCATTGAGCCAAGGAATACGCCCTGCCGGTCGTTATTGTATATTTCGTTGTTCAGGATGGAGTTGCCGGAAAAAGCTACGCCATCTGTACCTGTCCAGAAAAGTATTCCAACGCCCTGGTATCCCGTGAGGTCTGCACTGTCATGTATTTTGTTGTTCTTGATGACCGAATTATTCGTCCCTCCTGACGATATTCCGTATGTTCCGTTGATTATCTCCAGCCCTTCGATGGTTACCCCATCGGCAGATATTGTTATAACCGGTCCTGCCTGCATGCCGTCAATGACCGGTGTTGAAGCTGCTTTGAGTGTAAGAGGTTTGTTTATCACGATGTTCCCTTCATAGGTTCCGCTGTACACAACCACAGTACCTCCACTGGCGGCATTGTTTATTGCATTCTGTATGGCTCCGAAGAAGTGGTCGGTTCCAGCAACTTCGGCAGCCCACATTATGTCTTCAGCATTACCCGAAAATGAACTGCCGTAAATGTACGCATCCGAATCTGGATACAGGCCTATGCCGACATCGTTGTTGTTGAAGGCGTTGTCAGCTATGGTGGCGTTCTTACCGACCAGTAAAACTCCGTACAGATTGTTATTGAAGATGTTGTTTGTGACAACAACGTCATCTGACTGATAAACGAGGCCACCCGTCGACGCCCAGCCACCTCCAGTATACCAGTTGCCACTCACAGTGTTGCCATCCACCACACCGGTCGCACCCCAGCCAAGCTGAATACCATTCTGGGCTATCAGCGAGGTTGGGCCGGAACCGGTAACAGTGCTGTTCATTACTATCGCATACAGGTTCGCTCCGTTCAGCGCCATTCCGTTCTTCTGATAGTCATAGATCGTACAGTTTTCGATAACAACGGTTCTGTCAGTTCCGGCACTGTCCCAGACGTATACCGCAACACCGTGCTGGGCCCCACTTAAAGGAGTCTCTTTTATGCCCTTTATCTCTAGATTCTGCAATTTCCCACCGGCATCTACGAATGCAACGCCCTCGAACCTGTAGTTTCCGTTACCCTTTCCTGCTCCATCTATGGCCAGGTTTTTGATAACCACATCGTTTACACCATGGATGTACACGATAGGCCTGTTGTCTGCGCTCGTTACGAACTTCACATCCAGGCTTGCCGGGCTCTCAATTGTTGTCAGGTCAGCCCCAGCACCTTCAATTGTTACGCCCTTATCTATCTCGAGCTGCTCCACGTATGTTCCTGCAGCCACCAGTATTGTGTCCCCGTCTGTGGCGTTGTCTATGGCCTGTTGGATTGTGGGGTAATCGCCTGGAACGTTGATTGTCGCAGCACTCGCCGCAATTGCACCTGAAAGCAGTACAAAAATGCTCAGTGTCAGTAGACAGAACATCTTCTTTTTCATAATCTGACCCCCAGAATACCATAAGTTTGTTATTAAAATTTATATAATTTACGGAGTCATATAACTATCTGTATTATCACAATCATGGTAAAAATTTCTCCAAACATGTCAAATATAAAAATTAATTATAAACAAGAGTAAAAAAGAAAAATTATGATTATGATTGTAAGTAGTTGTGAATAAAAAAGCGAAACATTTATTTGGCTCTATCATTATTTAAAATTTGGTATGGATGGTTGCAGACATGAAAATTCCCCACACAGGGAATGGTTGCCGGTAATAAACGGTGTTATGAAGCTTCACCCCCACTGCCAGAGCTGCGGCACAGTGAAGAATATCTCTTCGGATCAGGGTAAGGGTATAGGCTACTTCACGAATTCGCTTGGGAGGTTGAAAGAGTATCTGGAAAGGAAAGGCTATAGGGTTACCCAGACGCAGATCCGATTAATTGTGAGGGAGTTCGAGAAAAGAGGTTTATCAGATGCCTATTCTATTCCATTCTCACACCAGAAAGCGGCTTTTGTCGAAATTACCAGGAAATATATCCGGGTTTCGGAAGATGTCCTGGAAAGTTTCGTTTAAGAAGACCGGTCATCTGAACTGATCTGTGATGGGAGGGTGACCGGTAAGAAGCATCTGGCATAAAATTTATTATAAATCAAATAGATAATTAGCACTCCTATATTTTCAATTTCTATTACATTTATATTGTATGTTGTTAAAAGAATTGTAGGGAGGAGAAAAATGAGATGGTGGATGAAATGCGTATTCCGATTTCGAGACCCGTTATAGGTAATGAGGAGATAGAACGGGTCGTTAAAGTTCTTAGCTCTGGCATGATTGCTCAGGGAAACGTTGTGAGGGAGTTCGAGGAGAGGTTCTCCAGCTACGTTGGTGCCGAAGATGCGGTTGCGGTAAGCAATGGGACTGTTGCTCTGGATGTGGCCTTGAAAGCTGCTGGTATTGGTGAGGGTGATGAGGTTGTAACGACTCCCTTCACGTTCATCGCCACTGCCAACGCCGTTCTGTTTCAGAGAGCCAAGCCGGTTTTTGCAGACATCGAAGATAAGACGTACAATCTGGATGTTAACAGTGTGCTTGAGATGATAACATCAAAAACAAAGGCAGTACTGGGCGTGCACATATTCGGCCACCCCTTTGACGTGAAAGCGGTTCTTGAAATCTGCCAGGATCACAATCTCATCCTCATCGAAGACGCTGCCCAGGCTCACGGGGCGGAATTTGATGGTAGGAGGGTGGGCAGCTTCGGGACTGGATGCTTTTCGTTCTATGCAACCAAGAACATGACCACCGGAGAAGGAGGAATCATAACAACTTCTGATGCGGATCTTACAGAGAACTGCCGGCTTATAAGAAATCACGGGGAAGGTATGAAATACCACCATGTTGTGCTTGGCTACAACTACCGCATGACCGACATTCAGGCAGCCATCGGCTTGGCACAGCTCGAGAGGCTTGACGAGCTCAATGAGGGGAGGAGGAGAAATGCTGAATTTCTCGACCGCCATTTGAAAGTTGAGGGGCTGGTTAAACCGGTTGAAGCGAAAAATGTGAAACATGTCTACCATCAATATGTCGTCAGGCTTGAGGACGAGTTTCCTATGAGCAGGGACGAGTTCGTGGGCTACCTGAGGGGTAAAGGAGTTGGTTGTGCAGTTCACTACTCTGTTCCACTCTATAAGCAGCCACTTTACCTTGAGCTGGGTTTTGGGGATGTAAAATGCCCGGTGGCAGAGGACGTCGCATCAAAGGTGCTAAGCCTCCCTGTGCATCCCGGCCTGGGTCGGGAGGAGCTGAGGTATATCGTTGAGACGGTCAATTCTGTTAGTTCGGTCACGTGAGGTGATCTTATGACTTCGGTTTCTGTAATAGGGCTGGGAAAAGCCGGACTGCCTCTGGCAGCCATAATTGCTGATAGTGGGTTTGAGGTTACGGGTGTGGACCTGGATGAGGGGCGATGCAGGGCGATAAATACTGGAATTAATCCGATTCCGGAAGAGAACGGGCTGGACGAGCTGATTAGAAAACACGGTGGAAAAAATCTTTTTGCGACTTGTCGCTATGGGGATGCCAGGAATTGCAGGCTGTTCATCATAATCGTTCCCCTTTACGTTGACGATAATCACACGCCTGATTTCTCCATTCTCGAGTCTGCTTTCAGGTCTGTTGGTGGCATCCTCAAGGAAGGTGACATTGTGGTGCTCGAAACAACCGTGCCTCCCATGACTACTGAAACCCTAGCAAGGCGATGGATGGAGGAGGAGAGCGGCTTAAAGCTTGGAGAATTTCATCTGGCATACTCTCCTGAGCGAATAATGACCGGATGCAGCATATCAAGGCTTAAGGAATTTCCCAAGATAATCGGCGGTGTTGACGAAGAAAGCGGGAAGAAAGCGTACGAGTTCTACAGAAAATTCATCCCCAATCTCCGTCTTGTTTCAGATGCCAGAACTGCGGAGTTCGTAAAGGTGATGGAGGGTTGTTACAGGGATGTGAATGTGGCCCTGGCAAATGAGCTATTCAAAATTGCTGAGGAGCTTGGTGTGGATTTTTACGAGGCGAGAGAGTATGCAAACCACCAGTACTGTCACATTCACCTGCCATCCACGGGCGTGGGAGGGCACTGCATCCCGGTGTACCCTTGGTTTCTGATAAAGGAGATGGAAAGGAGGGAGAAGTACGAGAAGGCGAAGCTTCTGAGAACTGCAAGGGAAATTAACGATGGGGTGGTGAGCTTCTGGGCTGAAAGAATAGTCGGGGAGTGTATGAAGTTCAAAAAGCCGGTAACTGAGGTAAAAATCTGCATTAAAGGAATAGCGTTCAGGGAGGGCGTCAAAGAGCTGTACCACAGCAGGAATCTGACACTGGCAAAACTCTTGGTGGAGAAGGGGTTGGACGTTGGCGTTTGTGATGGTGTGTTCTCTCCTGGAGAAGTTGAAGAGCTGGGGCTGAGGTGGAGAGAACCGGGGGAGGCAGAGGTTGTTTTCGACCCGTTCAGTCTTAAATTGGACGTGAGGAGTGGCTGGAAGTGAACGGTTAGGGGGTGTCGAGTTGCTGGATGCGGGTACATCTGTTCGGGTTGTTGTGCAAATCCCGGTGGCGTCTATCGGACTTAAATTAACTATTAATGCTGATAAGTGTCACACACGTTCGCATACTGAACAGCGTGGAGTCTCCAGAGGTGTGTGACGTGATGCTCGTGCTGGGTGTATCACTGATACTGTCTGCACTGATAGTGCCACTTCAGATCAGGAAGTTCAAGGAGAACAAAATTCTCGTGAAAGACTACTATAAGAATGACGTTAGGGAAGTTCCAACGGCAGGTGGTTTCTCGATACTTTTTGTACTACTCCTCGTGTTCGTGCTGGCAGCCATTTTCGGAGAGGATTTGGGGGTTGAACTAAGCGCACTCGATACCGTCGCAATAGTTGTAATCGGCCTATACGGTGCTCTTGGAGCCATTGATGACTTTGTGGATGTGAACAGGGTAACGAAAATAATTCTCCCGTTCTTCCTCGCACTGCCGCTGGGTTTGGTCGTACCCCAGTACACCATACCTATCCCGCTGGTTGGCGAAGTAAACCCCGGAGTCCTGTACCCCTTCATCATCGCCCCTGCTTACGTGATGGTTGTGTCCAATCTGGTAAACATGCACTCTGGGTTTAACGGCATGTCTGTGGGGCTTTCGGCAATGTTGCTTTTCACACTGCTGATAAAGTCGATAATGCATGGCCGGGACACTATTCTCACAACTTCAGCAGTCCTGGGAGCTCTACTGGGCTTCCTCTATTACAACTGGTACCCATCCCAGATTTTTGAGGGAAACGTGGGGTCTCTGGCCATAGGTGCCGCCATAGGAGTTGCTATAGTGGCAAATGGCTTCCTCGTATCGGGATTCATCATACTGATTCCGCACACTGTAAATTTCCTGATGTATGTCTGCTGGCGAGTAATGAGAAGGCTTCACCCTGAGGATAAGCGATGGGAGCTGGTGAAATTCGGCAGGGTCAGGAAAGACGGGACACTGGAAATACCAAATCCGTTTACGCTGAAATGGGTTCTGCCCCATTACTTCAGAATGACGGAAAAGCAGGTTGTTCTGTCAATGTATGGTTTGACTGGGGTGTTCTGTGCTGCGGGGCTTTTCATACCGTATTAAATCATATTGAATATCTATTCAAGACTTTTTCAGCCAGAAATATGCCTCATAGGTGACGTTGTTTGCATACGCCCGGATCCTTACCTGTACCGGATAGGAAATACTCTCTGGCAGGATGATGCTCTCGTTCTCCTCCCGTACCTCACCACTGCCAAGAACGACCTTCTTTGATTTTACAAGCTCCTGGCCGAGGTAGAATTCGACCAGATATTCGGTATCTCCGATCTCATGGCTGACAATCCCATACCTGAAGGTGACGTCTTCACCGGGTTTAACGTAGTTGGAGTAGGATTCAGGGTAAATATACAGGGCTGAATAGGGCTCCCTGGCCGTCACCCATATCAGGTAGGATGCCAGAATTATCCCGAAAACCACGGCCACAATAGCGGCCTTAACAATTATGCTGTCCATGTAATCGGGCTCTTCGTAATCTCCAGAGGCGGGTTCTGTTGCGTCTGGAGCTTCTTTAGCTTCTTTAACATCTTCAGCCATTTGATAAATAATTGAGTATTTAATATTTATAAATCTTTGGATAAATTCAGACCGATTGCAACCAGACAGTAATTATTTATAAGAGCAAAAAAGGGAGACTTCAATGTTAAAGTCACAGCTGGAAGTTCTGGGGGCATCTAAGAAGTACATTTACGTCATCCTGACATTCGCTTATGGTGTGTTTATATTCCATTTGTCATCTCTGTCCTCTCCACCAAATCCGATAACTGCCGGACAGATGATGGAGCTTTACAGAGCCCTGGCCGATGTGGGAGTAGAATTTCTGGCGTATCCCTTTTACCTGGCTTACAGGTATCCGGATAAGTTTGCCCACGTGCTGCTCTACATGGGGTTTGGCTTCGTACTGAATCCGGCAGTAAGGAGTGTGCTGGGTAAACATCCTGAGCTGGTGTCTGTTGCTCTGGGAGCAGTTTACGGTGCTTCTGATGAGCTTCACCAGAGCTTCGTCCCGTACAGATCCGCAAGTATGGGAGACTTCCTGGCAGATTTTACCGGATTGCTGATTTCACAGGTGTTGATTTTAGCCGGTACGCGGGTTATGCGTGCGAGGGTGAGGGGGCCTGAGAATGATTGATGTGCTGGTTCAGATCTTTAGAACCGCGTTTGGACTGGTATTTCTGTTTCTCATTCCCGGTTTTGCACTTACTCTGGTCATCTTTCCCAGAATGGATGAAATAAGGCTGGTGGAGAGGGTAGGACTTGCAGGGGCGCTGAGCATAGTTGCAGACGTCGTAACAACGCTGTTTATTGATCTAGTTCTCAACGTTCCAACGACAGGTCTGAACATCTTTCTGGCCCTTCTAACGCTGACACTGGCAGCTCTGGCAGTATGGAGGCTGGAAGTATACTTCATCACCAGGAGGACGGTTAGCAGGGAAAATGATGCGGGATGAATGACTGGTGCGTGTACAGGAAGATTGCATCATGGTTGGCTAAATAAGTTTTTGAGGTTTTAGAGGTGTTTGTACGTGAAAATTGGCAAATCTTGGAAAATTAAAGAATTCTGCAGAGTACTGTTTCAGCAGCACCCCCCCAATCTTGAAACGGGGCAGATTAAGAATGTCAGGGAGCTTGCGGAGGTTTCGCGCAGGTTCCACAGGGATGCCGCAATTCCGGCAACATCTCCTGACGTTGATGAGACAGCAGCAATCATTGAAACGGGACATCAGCCAAATTTTATCCCACATTCTGGAACCTGGAAAAAGGCGTTTCTTGCCGACTTCATAGCGAAAAGTATGGTGGCCGAAGGCAGGAATGCGGTGGCGTTTTACGGGTTCATGGACTACAACCTCTCTTCGGCAAAGTTGCTGTATCAGAACAGAGTTCCGCACCTTAATAAAAAAGGGTTCGAGAGGATCGGGTTGAAAAGACCGGCATCTCCAGATATATGGAAGAGGTTCAACTACCTGCCAAAACCTGATGAGAGGGAGTGGGACAATGTTATCAGCATGATTTCCAGGCTGTACCCGGGCAACAGGAACGTGGAAGTGGTGATTGACGAGTTGTGGAAGAGCTACGAACTTTCAGAGAACCTTTCCGATATAAATGCCATGTTCTTCGCAAGACTCTGCTCTAGAATGGGGTTGAATGTTTCATTCTTCAGATGCTCGGATGTTCAGAGTAAGGGGCTCTTTCTGGAGGTGTGGAAGAAAGTTTTAGAGAAGCTACAGATGTACAACCGGGTTCACAATCGGGTGATTGAAGAAGCTGGTCTTTCAAATATTGGTCTGACGGAACCGAATTCGGCCCCCTTCTGGTACCACTGTGAGTGTGGTGGTAAGGTGAATATGGTCCGGATTGAGAACGGATCATTCGCAGGTGAATGCGACCTGTGCGGGAAGAAGCATGGCATCTCCGAAATTGGCCGTCATTTTGACAGGGTAAGTCCAAAGGCGGTGATGAGAGACACAGTATTTTTCCAGGGGCTTGGAACATGGCTTTTTATAACCGGCTCAGGTGGCAGTCTGGAATACGGCAGAATCTCAGAAGCTGTTGCTAGGTATTTCGGCTTCCGGTTTCCTGCTACGCTGTGCTGGCTTTCCAGAGAAGTATATTTCGGAGAGGCTCACAAGGTGGCTATCAGAAAAGTTACAAGCGAATTCGGGATTAATCCGGAAGAGTTACGGGATGCATCCACTGTACTGTCCAGAATTCACGAGAAAGTCAAGATGCTGGCATCTGAAATGGATGATGCAAACCATTCTGGCGACTCTAGGGCGAAAAAGAAGTGTGCTTCCAGGTGTAATCAAACCATACAGCTTGTGGAAACCACATGTAACCTGTTTTCGGTTAAGCCATCCTTGATTGACGTAATTGCATCGGAAGGGGCCGAGAGAGTTCTTGAGACATGGAGAAGGGCTCTGGAGAGCTCTGAGGTTGTGTTTAACGGTACTTACAGGATTATTTCAGATACGATATACGACACAGCGCATGATGGCCGGTTTCCAGCCGAGGTTTTCGAAGTTTTCCAGAATTTAAAGAGCAGCAATTTGTGGGTTGACCCTCTTAACGTTTTTGGAGGGGGAGTGTGAATGTTCAGCAGAATTCTGGTTTTAAGCCCCCACACGGATGATGGTGAGATCGGATGCGGAGGGAGCATTGCAAGATTTGTTGAGGAAGGGAAAGAGGTGTTTTACGTGGCTCTTACCGCTTGTGAGAAGTCGATCCCTGATAATCTTCCCAGAGACATACTGAAAACGGAGGTTGAAGAAGCAACGAGGATTCTGGGTATAGACCCGGCTAACTTGATGCTGTACGATTTCGAGGTAAGAAATTTCTCTGATTTCAGACAGGAAATACTTGATACGCTCATCCAGATCCGGGAGGAGATTTCTCCCAGCGTTGTTTTCGCGCCATCCTCATTCGACACGCACCAGGATCACAGGGTGGTTATGGAGGAGACATTGAGGGCATTCAAGGGATGTACGATCCTGGGCTTTGAGCAGCCCTGGAACAACATAACCTTTGACACAACTGCATTCATACCTCTTGAAAAGAGGCATGTGGAGCTCAAAATTGCTGCCCTGATGCGGTACAAATCCCAGATGGGGCGCCCGTACTTCAACGAGGACTTTATTGAAAGTCTGGCAAGGACGAGGGGTGTCCAGATAAGCTCGGAATATGCTGAGGCTTTTGAAGTAATCAGGTGGATCATTCGATGAATGTGGATAATACGAATGGGGAGGGTTCAGGTAGGCTGGGCCATATGGCCTTATGCTGGAGTGAGGAGAATGGCTGCACAGCTTAGATCAAACCTGTCTCAAATAACTCGAAATGATTTAATTGTGCTGTTACTGGTGATTTTTACAGTAAGTGCATCGATTGAGCTGGCATATGGTTCACCGTTCCTCGGCATCGGCTTCCTCATTCTCGCAGTCCTGATGCTGATATACCTGACAAAAGATAGTAGAGCCGGAGACACCCGGCATGAGCGGTCTCCTCTGCTGATGGCTCTGGGGGCGGTAGTGGTAATTGCTGATCTGGTCTTCAACTACGTCGTGGGCTCTGAAATCCAGACTTTCGACACTATGGTAGTCCTTCTCGGGTTTTCCATATCTCTGCATGCATCGGGATCGAGGTACTCCGATATAGGGAATTTCAGCACGTATTTCTCTTCGATCTTCCTTGTACTGTTCCTCCTCCTCTTCATGATCCCGCTGAGGGTAAGCATGTACCTGCCGTACCTCTACGGACATTACGCTGTGACGATTCCCGTGGTCTTCATCCTCAGCGCCCTCGGGCTGAACTTGCGGATACCTGAGTTCAGGCTGATTGAGGTCCTGGGCCCCAATCATGCCTTACTGAGGATTGATCTTGCATGCTTTGGCTGGTATTCACTTTTGCTGATAACCAGCATGGTGCTGGCCTACAATCTGACGATAGAGCGCAATAGCTGGAGGAGGGTTGCAAAAGTGCTGCTGATAATGGGCACAGCCTCATACCTGGCGAACCTTCTCAGAGTCTCGATACTTGTTGTCCTGGCGTATTATTATGATGTCGAGACGATGCTCACGATTCATCCTCACCTCGGATGGATTCTCTTCGCAATCATTGTGCTCCCGCTATCTCTGGTTTTTCTCAAATCCAATTCTAACCACCCTTAAATAAAATTCAATGATAATTGATTATCATCATAACAATTGTAAGAGTAAAATATTTATGGAGGAAAGTTTTTTATAGTTTCAGGTCTGAAATAACTAAGTTAGTTGATAGGAGGTTAGAAGGAATGGATGCGTTGGTTAAAATGTCAATCAGCTTTGCAGCGCTTATGCTGATACTGCCAGGAGCAGCTGCCGTCAATATTGATGGCGATCTCGCCGATTGGGGAGTTACGCTAAACGAGTTAAAAGACGGGTTAAGTGACCCGGGCGTTCCCGGTGAAAACGGGAATGTAAGTGCGTGGTTGCCTTACAGTGGTATTTACTTTGTTGTTGAGGACAACAGAAATCCGGGAGCTGGAAGTTACACGGGAGTTCACATCTCTGGGATAGGCTCGAGCTATTCCCCGTACGTTGAGGACCTCATAGGAGGCAAGCCTCAGCCAATCGGTGGAGAAATGTTCGATATGGAGGCCATGTACCTCACGGAAAACAGCACCCACATCTTTGTGGCAATTGTCTATTCGGGTGACGCAAGTGCCATAGGCGATCTGGCTCTGAATCTGGATGGCGATAAGTCCACCGGAGATTACGGGTATGAGTTCGGAGTTAAACTTCGCGTCTATCCTGATGATCCGGTAGGGTATGCCAGGAACTACGACATCTACAGCACTCTGGCACCTAACAGCTGGACAGAGGCAGCGGAGGAAGAAGGGTCACCTGCGAGAATAGTTGTGGATAACGCGACAAAGGTGGGTGAGGCTAAAGGCTACTGGGCGGATACGGGAATTGAGGACTTCGGAAAGCCCAACTACATCATTGAACTGGCAATACCCAAGAGTGCTGTCGGTATGGCTGGAAAGAACCTCCCTGATCAGCCGCTGCCCAAGAACATTCACCTGACCGAGTACTGCGGCAATGACGTAATCGAAATACCGATACCGGAGTTCGGACTGATGGCAATACCTGTCGGGATCGTGCTGGGTTTGGTCTATACGATTAGGCGCAAATTCTAGTGCCGATGTTTTATTTTTTATTTGAAAAATTGCCGAGGTAGCGGGTAGGGTAAAACCCGGATTTAGGTGGGATTTGTGAAGATTTTGATTGATGTCGGTCATCCAGGGCACGTGCACTTCTTCAAAAATGCTGCATCACTTTTTGAAAAAGAAGGCCACGAGGTACTCTTTGTAGTCAGAGGTAAAGATGTCACAGTGGATTTGATGAATGAACTGCCATTTACCTTCGCTCTGATTGGGAAGAGCAGGGAAAAAATGGCCACCAAAGCGGTTGATATTCTGTTAAAGGATTACAACGCATACAGGGTAGCAAAGGGATTCGAACCGGATGTTTTGATGGGAATTCACAGCCCATATATGGCTCACGTTTCGAAACTTCTCAGCAGACCGTGCATAATCTTTTCCGACACCGAACTTGTGAGGTATGACTGGATTGTTTTCCCCTTTGCAACCTACATCTGCACCCCCCACTGCTACAGGAAAGACCACGGCCGTAAGCATATCCGGTACAACGGATATCACGAGCTGGCGTATCTTCACCCCCGTTATTTTCAGCCAAACGACGAGGTTCTGGGGACCCTGGGGGTTCAGGAAAACGGGTATGCTGTTATAAGGTTGATATCCTGGAACGCGTATCATGATACGCACCTCAGTGGGATGGACAGGAGAAGGCTGGCTGAGCTGATAAGGGAGCTCGAGAAGAGCATAGATGTGCTCATAAGCTCCGAAGGTCCCATGCCCGAAGAGTTTGAAATGTACAGAATGCGTGCTGCTCCATCTGAATTCCATTCAGTTCTGCACTACGCCAGCATATGTGTGAGTGAAGGCAGCACCACAGCTATTGAGTCAGCAATCCTGGGCACACCATCTGTTCACATAGAAGCCCTGGCACAGAATGGAAGTTCGGAGAACTCTGGAACTTCGGGTGGAGCTTCAGATGCGATTCCAAGTGGCACGACCAGCGGAGTGCTTAGGGAGCTCCAAGAGAAGTATGGGCTCCTTCACTACTTTAGCGGCCTGAAATCTGCAGAGCCGGTGATTAAAGAAGTGGTTGAGAACAGGGAGAGGTACAGAACTGAATGGGGCAGGAAAGTGCGGAGGCTTGTTGGCGAAAAGACAGATGTCCCAAGGTGGATGGTGATGCTTGTTGAGAGACTTTAACAACCGAGATGACGCTGGTGGCAGGAAGCCCATGGGTTTTTATTCCATGTTTGGAGGCAGGAGTTTTTTCCAGAGATACGGCTTGCCTGAAAATATTGCTGTATCCGGCAACCGCATGGTCTCAGAGGTAGGTGGAAGAAACAGGCTGGAGGTAGAATTTGGCAATATGGTTCTGAGCACAGAGTGGGTTTTTGAGTTCCTGAGAAAGCCGAGCTTGGAAGATTATGTAGACGGTGACGAGGCTAGGGTGAAAGTGGATTTCAATCTGTTTGAGCTTGCCGGATATGTATTATCCGGGGACTTCGAAAGGAGCTGCCATGAGGATGGGCTGGAGCTGTCGGAGCTGGGCAGGAAGCCTTACTTGGACAATTTGGAGCGGGATTTGTTCAGCCTCTTGGTGGAACTGCACCTTCAGAACGATTTACCTTTCATCCGGAAGTCTTTCCCGTTTGTCGTGTGTTTAACCCATGACGTGGATGAGATTAGGAAGACCTACCAGTACCTCACAAATTTCTTCAGGCTTGTAAAATCAAAAAGGTTAAAGATGGCTTTAGCTGAGCTCAAGTTCCTCTTCGCCGATACGGTAACCCGGCACAACCCATTCTGGACGTTTGAAGTGTTGATGGATGAGGAAAGAAGGATGGGTGTCAGGTCAACGCTCTTCTTCCTCTACGAGACCTCGGAAGTAGAGATAACAAACCCGGCAAGCTGGAAGCATTTCGGGAGGCGCTATGATTTCAGGGACTCAGGGATTTCCAGCGTTATGCATGAGCTTGAGCAGGGTGGCTGGGAAGTTGGACTGCACGGCTCCTTTAACTCATTCAATCACTGTGATTCGCTGAAAGCAGAAAAAGAACTTCTTGAGCAGGTTGTGGGAAAAAAAGTTGCTGGGGTCAGGCAGCACAACCTGAATCTGGAAATACCGGAAAGCTGGATGTGCCAGGACTCCCTTGGTTTTGAGTATGACTCCTCCTTGGGCTTCAGAAGCCGCGAGGGAGTGGGTTACAGGTGGGGGACGTGCCTTCCCTTTCACCCCCTCAATTCCAGCGGTGAGGTGATGCGTTTGCTGGAAATACCCATGACGCTGATGGACGTCTCTCTCGATAAATCCAATATTGGGGTAAATAGAAAGGAGATTGCAGGAATGATCGACGAAGTCAGCAGTCTTCGCGGAGTGTTTTGCATACTGTGGCATCACGTGTTTTTCAATTCCCGAGATTATCCCGAGTGGGTTGAGCTTTACAGGTGGATTGTGAGGGAATGCAGAAGAAAGGGGGGAATTTTTCTCACGCTCCGCGAAGCTGCTGAGTTATGGAAACAAAGGGAGCAGGGGCGACTGTGGGTGAGGTATGATGGGTATGGGGGTGGAAAGATACGCGTCGGAAGTGAATACCCACACCTTCAGATTTTCACCCCTGGTGGCGACGCATATCAACGCTGTTCCAACGTCTCATGCGGTGATGGCTCCGTTTTGAGCTTGGACAGGGTCAAAATTTGTAATTTGAGGGGATTTTATTGATAAAGCTTGAAGTTGTTAATGACGGATACTTGTGGGGGGAACTGATTGGCTCATCACCTTACACAACCATATTTCATGAATGGAGGTGGTTGAAGGTTGCAGAAAAGCATTCCGGGTGTGAACTCTACTGCATCGCCGGATATAAAGGCATGGAACCTGTTGCAGTCATTCCAGTGTTCTTAAAGAAGGCGTACGGGATCAAATTTGCATTCTCCCCTCCACCGAGCCTTGCAATACCTTACCTTGGACTTCTGATTTTGGATTACGATGTTTTGAAAAGCAGTACCGTTGAGTTTAATTACAGGCAGTTCTTAAAAGTGCTTGACGGGTTCCTCAGAAATGAGCTGAAGGCCGATTATATCAGAATTTTTTCACCACCAGACCTCGTGGATGCGAGACCCTTCAAGTGGGCAGGCTATACTGTTGACCCCTTTTACAGCTACCTAATCAGGCTTAACCGCTCCCTGGACGAGCTGTGGATGTCCCTGGAGAAGAAGCTGAGGCAGAACATCAAGAAGACCAGAAAGTTGAACTTTGAAATGTCAGAGGGTGGGCAAAAGGAGCTGGAAAAGGTGGTTGAGCTTGTAAATCTGAGGTACCGGGATCAGAATAGGAGGGCAAAGGTGAACCCGGAGTACTTAAAGGAGGTCTATCGCCAGTTTGAGGAAAATATCAGTGTCTTTGTTGTAGAATACGAAGGAGAGGTGGTGACGGGGATAGTGGACCTGTCATACAGGAACACTGTTTCAAGCTGGATTGGCAACCCCAAAACAACTGTGTCTGGCTATTATCCCAATGACCTGCTGAACTGGTACGCTCTGGAGCGGGCACATAGAAATGGGTTTGTTAAATACGAGATAATCGGAGCAAATACCGAAAGACTTGCGGAGTTCAAGTCGAAGTACAATCCAGACCTGAGGCTGTACTTTCTGGCCAGCAAACTGGGTAGGAAGGCGCGCGTTGCCGATTATGTGTACAGGATAGCAGGTGGTAATTTGCTATGAAAGTTCTGTTCATCACCCCCTGGTACCCCCACAGCCAGAACCCATCATCAGGCATTTTTGTTAAAGATTTGGCAAAGTCGGTGTCCGGATACGTGAAGCCAACGGTAGTGCACATCCACCGGTCTAAAAGTCTTGAAGGGCTGATTTCTGTCAGCAAATATGCTGAAGATGGGTTAAGTGTTTACAGAATCTCTGTCAGGCACCTCCCTCTGAAGTTCCACGTTTTCCTGTTCATTGCCGTCATAGGGCACCTTCTTAAAATTGAAAAAGAAGTTCAGCCAGACATCATTCATGCCAACGTATATCACGCAGGCATATTTTCAATCATTCTGGGCAGGCTCCGCGGCATCCCTGTTGTTCTGACCGAGCACATGGTTTTTCGAAAGGGGAGTGAGGGGTCTCCACTGGATGCTGTGAGGCAGTTTTTTGGGAGGTTTGCGCTGAACAGAGCTCACTTGGTAACCTCCCCATCTGTGTTTTTCAAAAGGCATCTGAGGGGTGCAGGGATTTCCAGTGAGATTAAAGTTGTACCCAATGCTGTAGATACCAGTCTCTTCAGGCCGGTACCGCGGAGAGGAGCTGATACGGATCGGGTCAAGATGCTCTATGTGGGGTGGATAGACTCAATAAAGGGGATTGACAGACTTTTAGTGGCAATCGAGGAACTGTTAAAAATGCGAAATGACTTTTCAGTGCAGATTGTTGGTGAGGGGGGTCTTAAAGAACCTTGCATAGAGATGTGCAGAAGGAAGGGCATGGACGGGTTTGTTGTTTTTCTGGGCTCAAAAAGCAGGGATGAGGTAATCAGACTGATGCAGGAGTGTGACTTTTTGGTGCTGCCGAGCTCCTGGGAGGTCTTTGGCGTCGTGGTAATCGAGGCAATGGCTTGCGGAAAACCAGTAGTAGTTAGCGATAAGGGTCAAAAAGAGATTGTGGTGACTAAGGCGGGGCTGGTGGTTGACGCAGCGAACCCCGGCCTGCTGGCAGAGGCCCTTAACTTTATGATTGAGAATCACAGAAAATTCCCCAGCAGCTTCATCAGGAAATACACTTCCAGCAAGTACTCTTATGAGGTAATAGGGGAAATGCTGGTGGATGTTTATTCGCGGGTGAGAAGTCAGTATGAGCAGATGCACAGTAAGGCTTGCTGACGGGAAAGGTGACGTTGAAAATGAAGTGTGGGACGATTTCATCATCCAGAACGCCGCCTACCCGTTCTACACAATGGACTGGCTGAGGCTGATGGAAAGATACACCGGACTGGGTTTCGCTCCATACGCAAAGGCCACACTTCTACCCATAATGACCTTCAAATATGAAACTCCGACGGCCGTTTTTCCGGCATATCTGTTCAGGGCCGGCCCCGTTAAACTGGCGCTCTCACCACCTCCGCATGTGGAGTGCCACTATCTCGGCCCAGTTGTCTCCGGTAAGGACAGGCCCGAAAAGCTCCTTTTTGAGACGGTCTCGACCGTCCACAGGTACTTGCTCAAAGCCGGTGTGAGGTGGATGCTTGTTAAAACCAACCCTTCGATTTTAGACTCAAGGCCTTTTAAATGGAGCGGGTATGCTGCGGAACCCATGCACACTTACCTCATCAATCTGACGAGGCCAGAAAGGGAGTTGTGGGAATGCTTGTCAAAAACTGCGAGGCGCGAGATCAATAACAGCCAGAAACACGGTGTCGTCATCAGAGAAGGAAATAAATCAGACATACAGAACATATATTCCGGCCTGTCATCCAGAAAAAGAATAGGGGCAGCTCCGGAGTTTCTGAAAGACGTTTTTGATAATCTGCGGGAATACGTTCAGATACTGGTTATGGAAGACGGAAGTGGGAACTACATCACCGGTACAATTGTTCTCCACTTCAATAACTGCTCATGCTACTGGATAGGTGGTGTCAGGCCGCAGTACAGGCGTCATTCCGTTACACCCCTCATCTGGGAAAGCATTCTGCTGGCCAAGGAAAGAGGTTCGGAGGCCTATGACCTGATGGGAGCCAATGACCCTGCCCTGAGCAGTTTCAAGTCGAAATTTGGAGGAACACTTCAGACGTATCTCCGTGCTGAGCACGTTTCATGTTTTTTAAAATTGCTGAGATTGTTTAAAGGACCTCCTAAAATTTAACATCGTTTAGGAGCTGTTTGCGTTGAGAGTATTGATTTACGATGCTGATAAGGCCTCTGCACTTGCAATTACACGCTCACTTGGACGTAGAGGAGTCGAGATGCATCTTGCATCTTCTTCACCGAATGCACTGGCCTTCTATTCTAGGTTCTGCTCAAAAAGGTACGTTGTCACAGACTGTGAGGAAGCTCTTGGGCTCCTTCGCAACTCTGGGTTCGACGCATTCATTCCGCTTGTTCCGGAGCCAACCCTTCTGGATCTGGCGAAGAGGAAGGCAGAGGTGGAAAAAGATGCTGTGGTTATGTGTGGTGAAAGGGACGTGATGAACAACCTCATCGACAAAAAGCTGATGACTGACACGTCCAGGAAGTTAAAGATCCCGGTTCCGACAACAATATTCCCGAAATCAGATAGTGAAGTGGAGAAGTTCGTCAATCGCCATTCGGAGGTTATGCTGAAATTCAGAAAGAGCAGCGGAGGTGGAGGGGTTTACAGACTAAAAAATTTCCAGGATTACCAGAATCTCAGAAACAACCTGAATTTTGCTGAGGATGACGTCATCATCCAGGAGTACGTCACTGGGAAGCAGATTGGAGTCTCGGTTATGATGGACAGGTCTTTCAACCTGGTCGCCGCGTTCGTCAATGAAGAGCTCAGGTGCAATCCGCACCCTTTTGGGCCGCCCAGCTATGTCAGGACCATCAAGCGTCGGGACTGTGTGGAGTATTCGGAAAAGCTCCTGAGAAAAGTCGGGTACTGCGGAGTTGCCCACCTGGATTTCGTGATAGGTGGAAGCGATGACACTCCCATGCTCATAGATGTGAACCCCAGGTTCTGGGACACGCTGAACGCTTCGGTGATCTGCGGAATCGACTTCCCGTGGCTTGCGCTTCAGCTTTTTACAGGGGAGAAGCTAAGTGAGCAAATTTACGATTACGACACCGATGTCCACATTAGAAGCATACTCGACGACTTCAGGTCAATGCTGACAATACTGAAGTCTAACGACCACCCCAGCAGTCATAAGCTGGAGCAGGTGATGGACTTCCTCAAGTTTTTCAAGTATAAAGACATCATTTTCGACCCTCTTGATCCAGTTCCTGTTCTGGTAAAGACCCTGAAGGCCATAACAAAGGCATTTGGTAGAGCTGGTGGAATGAGCAGGGCATACGGGGGTGTGGAGTGGTGAGCGGCCTGGAAGTTACAGTTGCCAACAGCCCGAAGATCTGGGACGAGCTTGTGGAAAGGGCAGACTACAGCACGGTATTTCACAGGTGGGGGTGGTTGAAAACGACTGAACAAAACACGAAATCCGAACTGTATCCTTTGGTCATCTACAAAAATTCCACGCCAATCGCGGTCTATCCGATATTTATCGAGAAGAAATTCGGCCTAAAACTTGCGCTGTCTCCACCACCCAGATGTCTTCAGCTGTATCTGGGCCCCTCGATCGTGTCCTATTCAGGGATGAAGCAGAGTAAGAAGGAATCGTCCCTTATTGAGGTACAGAGTGCTGCTGACAAATTTTTGGATAATCTCGGTGTCGGCTACACCCGGATCAGGACGTCACCCTTTTTACTAGACTCTCGCCCGTTCAGCTGGGCGGGATATGCCGTGAGTCCACAGTACACGTACGTCCTGAACTTAAAAAGAAGTCTTAATCAACTCTGGGAGTCTCTGGACAGGTCACTTCGCAGAAGCATTGAGAAGGCTAAAAGCAGCGGAGTTGAAGTTAGAGACGGGGGTCTTGACGATCTGGAATTTATACGGCTCAGCATGAGGGACAGATTCCAGAGTATGGGTATCAGGGTGCCGGAAGATTATTACAGAATTTATCTGGAGAGGCTGTATGACCTGTTTCATCCGGAAAATTTGAGGATATTCGTGGTGGAGTTCAAAGGTGAGAGGGTAGGAGGCTTGATTCTGCTCTGCTATAAGGATAGAGCATCATACTGGTTTGGAATGGGGAAGACTTCCACAAAAGGCATTTATCCAAATGACCTGCTCCAGTGGGAGGCCATACGATGGGCGTGGGAAAATGGGTTTAAGTATTACGAAGAAATGGATGCCGGAGACGACCCGAGATTGCGCCACTTCAAGGCCAAGTTCAACCCTGATCTGGTTCCTTGGTATTCTGCGGTGAAGTACTCATCGTTTGCTGTCAGGATTATCGAGAGGGTCTTTAGCAGGGCCAGGAGCTAACAATGGGTGCAGTACAGAGGGTGGCCAAGAACACCATCGTGATGGTTCTCGGAGATGCTGGTGCGAAGTTACTTACGCTCATCTACATAATCTACGCTGCAAGATACCTCAGGGTGGAGGGTTTTGGCATCCTCTCTTTTAGCCTTGCAGTAACCGGGATTTTCAGCCTGTTTGCAGACATTGGCTTTTATGAGCTCACAGTCAGAGAGGTAGCCAGGGACAGGAGCCTGGCGAGAAAATACACCTCAAACGTTATTTTGTTAAAGGCGATAATCGTCGGAGCCGTCTTTGGACTGCTTTTCGTTCTGGCGAGCGTTTCCGGATACCCGTATCAGACCGTCCAGCTGATATACATCCTCGGAATTGCAATGGTGCTCGACTCATTTAGCATGGTTTTGCGTGCAAGCATTCAGGCTTTTGAAGAGATGGAGTATATTTCCATAGGCAAAATCCTCCGCAACACCATTTTGCTCGGCGGAGTATTCCCAGTCATTTATTTTGGATATGGGCTGCTTGGTTTTGGCGCTCTGTACCTCGTAGCAAACTTGAGCTCCCTGGTATATCTCATTTTCATAACAGGAAGACGAGTAGGCCGGATTTCGCTGGACGTGGACAGGAAGTTCTGGAGGTGGCTGATAAAGGAGGGGGTACCCTTCTGGGCATCAACCGCATTTGTTGTAATTCTTAACGACACCGATAAGGTAATGCTCTCGCTCATGGTGGGGGATGAAGCAGTTGGATTTTACAGCGCAGCGTACAGGACGGTTTTTGCACTGAACTTCATTCCGGTGATGTTCATCTCAGCAATGTATCCCGTAACTTCGAGGCTTTACGTAACCTCAAAAAGCCACTTAATTGACGTAAGCGAAAGGTCATTTAAATACGTCCTCATAGCTGGTCTGTTTTTGGTTGTTATGCTGAATTACTTCTCCGATTTTATCATGCTGACGGTGTTTGGTGGGGAGTACCTGCCATCCTCTGCACCTCTGAAAATTCTTGCATGGTCTCAGCTTTTTCTGTACCTGAATATTGTACACGGTAATCTGTTCAAGTCAGCGAACAGGCAGATTGTCAAGACATATCAAACATTCTTTGCTGCAGTACTTAACATCCTGCTGAATCTGGCGTTCATACCCCAGTGGAGCTTCATCGGGGCGAGCGTAGCAACTCTCATTTCGAGGTTTTTCTCCTTCACTTTCCTTTCAGTTCTGGTGGTCAGGGATTACGATTTCTCAAAGCACCTCTTACTCATGACAATCAAGGTAATGCTGATAGCTCTGGGCTTTGTGCTCGCAAGTCTTCTTACTGGCAATCAGTTCTTCATATATTCCTTTATCTTTGTCGTGCTTCCCCTGATCGTATACTTCGGCATGTTTGACGAGGCAGATAAACAAATCATAGCTAAATTAATTAGAATATTTAGGTGAGTGAATAATTACGAGGTTATAGAATGTCGCAGAAGGTGATCGTAATAGGAATAGATGGCGCAACCTGGGACCTGATTGAGCCCTGGTGCAAGGGTGGAAAACTTCCAGCGCTTGCAAAGGTTCTCAGCGAAGGTGTCCAGGGCTTTCTGGAGTCCACAGTTCCGCCAATCACGGCGCCAGCGTGGGTGTCTTTTTCAACCGGGAAGAACCCTGGCAAACATGGGATATTCGACTTCATCCGGGTGGATGAGGGCAAGATTGTGCTGAACAGGTCGAAAGATATAAAATCGACGCCCTTCTACGACATGCTGTCAGCAAAGGGCATCAGAAGCACAGTCATCGGACTCCCCCTCTCATACCCGCCCAGCAAGAATTTCAACGGGACAATGGTGTCGGACTTCCTGTACCCTTCTAAAGAAATTTTCCCGCCTGAGAAGTCCGAATGCATATCCGAGTATCGGGTCTCCTCTGATCCTGCCAAGGCTGGTGATGACTTGCTGGATGATATGCTGGACACGACGAGAAGTCAGATCGAACTGGCTAAAAAACTGTTTTCTGAAGATGACTGGCAGTTCTACTTTATCCTCTTCCGGGAGACAGACACCGTGTTTCACAGCTTCTGGAAAGAACTGAAAAATAAAACTCAATTCGGGGAAAAAGCCGCGGAGGTATTCAGGATTGTTGATGATTTTCTCCACTGGATTTTGGAAGAAATTACTGACGATACCGCTCTCTTCGTCATTTCTGACCATGGATTTGCAGACCACAACCACATAGTCAGGATAAACAGGATACTGCTGGAAAAGGGACTCCTGATAACCAAGATCGTGAATAAAAGTACAGGTTCGCCCCTTGAAGGACACGTCAAAACTGCCTTCGGGGGAAAAAAGCGACAGGAAATTGGACTGCCCAGATTTGTTTACAGGATTGCGTTTCATCCTCTGGCTGTACGGATTTCAAGAGGCGTTCACAGGCATATTTTTGGAAGAAAGGAGCTCAAGTACTTGAAGCGGGTGGATTATGAAAATTCAAAGGCATACAACCCGACGCCACTGTCTTCAGCCATATACATCAGCAGAAAATTGAGCAGAGATGAATACGGACTGGTGCGTGTGCAGGTCATGGAAATTCTGGAGAATCTGGAGTATGGGGGTAGAAAAGTGGTGAAAGAAGTTCTTTCAAAAGACCGGGTGTATTCTGGGCCTTATGCTGATGAGGGGCCGGACTTGCTGGTGGTAACAAACGGTTTCATACTTGATTCAGGGCTGACGCAGAGGGTATTCGATGACTTCGGACCGGGCTCCTACCACCACCAGATGGGAATTTTCGCTGCCTACGGATCAAAAATAAAGAAAGGCTTCAGACTCGAGGGCGCCAGAATCTATGATGTTGCGCCGACAATCCTTTACCTTTTTGATTTTCCAATCCCCGAAGACCTGGACGGCAGAGTTCTGACAGAGATATTCATCGAATCGGAAATTTCTGCAAGAAAGCCAAGGTACGATGGAATCGACCATGCAGGCGAAATGCGCAGGCTTAAAGACGCTATAGGCAAATTAAAGGGGAGTGAACGGTTGTAAAGGGCTGAGGTTATTGCACACCCGCTCTGCGCTTTACACTCAGCACAGCCTCCCTACCACCCTCAACGTCAAAAGATGCTAGGACTCCATCGCTTAATGACTTAATGCTCAACCCACTGGGCCCTGAAATGTCGTACCAATCGGCCGGGGATATGTGGATGAACAGAGTGAGGCCGTCTATGTCTTTTTCCGAGGAGATGGTCAGGGTGAAGTTAGCTGGGTAGGCTCCTTTTACATTTATTTTCACACCTCTGCTCTGGATGAGGCTGTTTTTTACCGCCTCCGGACTGACTATCTGAAATCCGACATTTGTTGAAAAGTTAATTGCATCAAACAGTCTATTTGTGGCATAATCACTTGCGAATATGTATCCATCTACCTCCAGTACCACCATCTCGCCGTGCCTTTCCGCTTCACCGATGACGCTCATTAGGTCGCTGAATCTGGAGTCTATATCTCCTGACAGCTTTGGAGCCGAGACTGGCAGTAAGATTAAGCTCCTTTCACCACCCTCTATTACAGCTATACCGGGTGAGCGCTCGCCCTCGTCAAACAGGGACCTGAATGGTGGCGGGACAAGCTTATTGAAAACGTATGTAATTCCGTATTTTTCCAGGAGTTTTAACGACTTCAGGTTGCTTGAGGGCTCTATAATGGTTTTTATCGGAACCTCCAGCGCCTCTGAGAGCACGCGTATGTTCTCATACGATTGAATCCTCAGCGTCTCGTTTCTGTCCGTGGGGTAAACTGCCAAATACCAATCGTTATTTTTCAAATACCTTTTGAAGTAGGCAATTTCCTGGTCGCTCCATTCCGATAAGGGAATTGCAACAACCACCGGGTACTCGAGCTCAGACACCTTTTTCACTACCGACTCATTGAACTCGTCCAGCTTTATCAGCAAGATCAGAGGTTTAATGCCGCGACTGTACGGATAAACTCTGACAAAGCTTGAATTCACAATCTTTCTTTTTGCCTCACTGTGCTCTCCAATTGAAATCCACTGAGTTATCAGCAACTCTTCCGCAGGCTTCAGCTTCAGGATCTCTTTCCTGACCGAAAAATCAACGCGACTGTAGTTCTCGTGGACTGTTGATCCTGAATATACTATCCTGTCCGGATACGGAGATGTCGGCTCGAACTTCACCATTATTCCCTTCTTTCCGTCATGGATGAAAATATGCTCGAATTCAAGGTCCTCCAGCAGCACGTAATCTTCATTGGGGTATACTGTCCTGCTCGTCCCAACACCATTCTCGTTCTCCAGAGTGAAGAATTTGTACGGGGCGTAGAATCTGGTAGATACCCTTACAGGAATTTCACTGCCGTAATAGTCATTGGATACTACTATCTCCTTCTTTATAGCCTCAGGGTAGAACGTGAATCGAACTAGAACGCTTGCCACGGGCCCGCTCTCATTCGTGATTCTTCCGTGATACTCAACGATGTTCTGCCCCATGATCACCTTTGAAAAGTCCATCTCCTGCAGAACCTCTCCTTTCAGTTTAATCAAGACGATGTAGTCTGAAATATCTCCTTCTTCTATATAGCTCTCGGTTTTTGTGCCTATGTAGTCTATCTGCGGTGCGTTTTTGTTAAGTCTCAGCTTGTATGCTGATGTCTCGACCAGCAGGAAGTTCCCGGCATCTTTTATAACTGGATGGCCGGTAAACTGAATTCTCGGCTGGATGTCAGATATTATAACTGGCTTTTCTATAAATCGGGAGATTACAAACTCCTTTGTGGAGAATATTCTGTCAAAGCTGTCGCTGCCAAACAGTCCAACATCATTCCAGTTTTTGCCCAACCCCTTCAGAGATTTAGCGGAGACTATCACATACCCAGCTCCGAATGAACTGAACATATCCTTGGCTGCGTTCTCGTCTCCGTATAGGATGATCTTGGAATAATCGGTGAGGTACCTCCTCATCTCCTTTCCTGAAGGTATCCAGATTGCCGATGGTGGTATCTTATCCGAGTAAACGCTTACTCTGTGGCCGTAGCCAACCTCCGCCACCCCGTCACTGGGCGATCCAGTTTTTCCCAGCCATTCAAGGCCCGTTTTGTCTGCAGGCCGTATACTGATCTTCGGGTGGTAGTATGCATTTCCAAAAACTGCCACCAGTGTGAAGTTAATAAAAACCAGAGCAAATGCAAGGAAGAATGCTGCTTTTCTGATTTTTTCACTGGATATTCTGGTTTTTATGGCGTCAATAGATGCGAAGAAGCCCAGCGTGGCCAGAATTGGGAGTATCAGGAAAAGATACTGGATCTCCCTCAGACCCCGTTCACCGGCGACAACTGAAGAGGGTATGGTGATTAGCAGCAGGGGTATAACGAGGGCTAATACTTTTCTGTCCACCTTTTTGACTCCAAGGAATGATAAAATCACCTGCAATGGGCCAAGCCAGAAGGGCAGAAATATAATGCTGTGTGGGATGCTTGTAACTGCGATGGCTGGGGAGAGAATGAGGTCTCTACCGGTCTTTACACGTGAAGAAATTTTTATTAATATCAGAGATATTATATATATCATGAAAACAATAAATACAATGTATACCAGTGACGGCTTGCTGAACATGTTGGTGTATACTGCATTCCCCATGGATTCAAAAAATCCCAGATTCGTGATGTTTGCCAGCCATTGGGTGAATCTAAGAATGAACATGGCTTTTACAGCATACTGCTGGTGGATTGACGGGAATAGATTGACTGAGAGAAGGTACGCCAGCAGCAGTGCCGAGAAAGATACAAACATTCTGGAGATTTTCAGGGTTATGAGAGGATACGTCAGGAGATAGACAATAAATACAGAAAACATGAAAAGGTATGTTCCCGCATGGAACAGCGGGATGACGCTTAAGAGAATTATCTGGGTCAGGATTCTTTTGTAATTTTCGTCATAGGTGAGCAGGTGGAAAATAGGGATAAGCAGCGCAAACATAAAAACATCCGTCTCATAGTTCAGTATTCCAATGGTGATGATAGGAGTACTCAACATAAGCAGGACGGATATCAACCCTGCTCTGTAACCCCCGGGAATCAGATCGGTGGAGTATGCGTAGTAAAGCAGGATGATGAGGAACAGCAAAATTACTGGCTGGATTATTGAAAGCTGAAACGCATCCATCCCGGTGACTTTCATAACAATGGAGCCAAAAAGTCTGAAACCAAAAGGGTAATAGCTCTCAGTAAAATATTCTTTTTTCAGTTTGTCGTAAAATCCTTCTAGGGATTCCGATTTGAAAAACAGGTTTGTATAGAACAGATGAGCATAGGAATCGGTTCCGTGTGGGATGTTATAATAAAACGTCGGGATTAAAAAGCCTATCGCAATGAGAATAGATATAACGGCTGTAATGCCAACATTGGGTTTTTTCAGAAGTTCAAGATCTTTAATACGCATTGATATTAGTTACATGAACAGGTAGTAAATAAGAATTGTGGAAGATAAACATTTCATGCTTTAAAATTATTTGATTTATAATATTCACAACCAAAACTTTTTTCTACTCATTG
>CAZHKD010000009.1:0-30099 GCA_964533255.1 uncultured archaeon
AGGTAGTGGCTGTCGCCAAGCTCGCTTCCGCAGCTGAAACACTTCATGGTGTTAATTAGTAATTGTGTAATATTTATTTTACGTATGAATGCTACTGAAAAGAACTTAAGTAGAAAGGCATAAATAATATAGATGTCTATGTGCTACCATGGAAACAAGTATAGAAACTTATACGTACAGTAAAAAAAGCCAAGCCCAGCCCAATATAAAGCTCAACCGTCTGGTCATCGTTCGCTATTACGATCACGTCGAGTTCAGGAGAATTGACCACCCCGTCGAACCGTGTTTGCGAGAGGCTGTAGGGTGGATAATTCACGAGAATGAAGACTACATCGTCCTTCTTTCAGAGAAGGCCGTAACGCTAAACCCTGAAGAGGTGGCGAGACTCAGGCCGTCGGGCTTCGTTATACTGAAGTCGGCAATAAAGGAGATTCATGAAATAGGCTGAAATCCCGGCGTGGGCCCACCCAACAGCAGGCATTTATATAAATAAAATCAGAGTGTTCGAAAAATCAAAGGAGGTGGGAAACTTTGAGTAACGGATTGCACAGCCCGAGCGCAACACTGGAATCCGAACCAGGAGCGCAGGAGCTAATCGTCGTCCCCGTTGAACTCCCCATCGAATGGGATGCGGTAAAGGAGTTCAGAGACACCGGAGTTCTGCTATCAATAAAGCCGCCAAAAGGTAGCAGAAAAAAAGAATCCCTGAACATCCGGCTGGACCCGCCGGTAAGGAAGAGTGATGTATCTCTTCTCAACTACATCTGCGAGGCGTTGATCCGGAGAAACAGTAAACTGATACCGTTCGTCTGGAACAACCGCTCCGTAAGAAAGCTGGCGAGACACTACCACGTGCACTGCACGTCGTCCCCCAAAACTCTGAAAAACGCGGCATCGTTTATACACTCTTTTTGCGAGTTTTTGGAGCGTGATGCCGACGAAGTCGTGTCTTCGCTCTCGAGTCCGGAGGCGGTGAAAAAACTCAAAGAAGAGTTGAACGAATGGCAGGCCGAGCTTAAGGCTCTGGACCTGGCCCCGAACACCATTAAAGTGGCCGTCGGGTGTATCAAGGCCTGGCTGCAGATAAACGACATCGAGGTGGGCAGAGTTGCAACGCCCAAGGGCTACATCAAATTCTCCGACAGGGCCCCGACACCTGAAGAGCTGCAGAGGATGCTCGACGTTGCCGACCTTCATGGAAAAGTGATAATCTCCATTCTGGCTACGTCGGGGCTGAGAATAGGAACCCTCGCAAAGCTGAAGTACAGGCACGTGAAGGAGGACCTCGAAGCAGGGAGGGTTCCGGTATGCATAAGGGTCGACGCCGAGATTACGAAGGGGAAGTACGCGGGCTACTACACCTTCATAAATAAGGAGGCGACCGAATACCTTAAGCAGTATCTGAAGGCCAGAAAAGAGGGTACGCTTCGCAAATCAGTACCCCCGGAGAACATAACTGACGACTCTCCACTGATAATAGACATGAAAAGTAGCGAGCCGAAGCACGTACAGGTGAGAACGATCAGCGCGAATATCAGGAGGATTATGAGGAGGGCCGGGTTGATAGGCAGAGGGAAGAAAAGATACGAAATCCGCCCCCACAGCCTTAGAAAGTATTTTAAAACTCAGATGACTGCAAAGGGCGTTCCCGGTGACTACATCGAGTTCATGATGGGGCACGTGATATCAACGTACCACGATGTAAAGAGTCTGGGTGTGGAATACCTGAGGGAGGTCTACAGAAGGGCCGGCATATCCATCAGACCGCAGACGAAGGCCAGTAAGGTTGAGATGCTTAAAGAGATCGTCCGGAGCCTGGGTCTGGATCCGGAGAAGGTCCTCGTCGAAGAGGCCCTTATGGAACCCAACAGAACGTTGGTCGACGAGGGTGCGGAGCTGGATGTTTTGCAGAGAGCGGTCCAGGAGTGGGTCAGAAAGACTATTATGGGAGATAGTGTTACCATGCGGAGAGGGTAGTGTATGATAGACCTTCACGTTCACTCGGTTTTGAGTGATGGGGAGCTCATACCTTCTGAGATTATCAGGAGGCTTTCCGAGCTGGAAAACAAAGGGGTTGCCATTACCGACCATGCGGACTTTGCAACGATTCCCCACGTCATGTCCTGCCTGCGCAGGATGCAGGATGTGAGAGATGACTACGAAATACCCGTTCTTTTCGGGATTGAGATAACCCATGTGCCTCCAGGGCTGATAGGAAGGGCAGTTGAGCTAGCTTTAGCTGAAGGGGCAGAGATCATCGTTGTGCATGGCGAAACCGTTGTTGAGCCGGTTGCAGAGGGAACGAACCTTGCTGCCGTCAACGAGGAGGTTGACATCCTGGCCCATCCGGGAATCCTTGACGAGGCAACGGCGGAGCTCGCCGCTGAGAACGAAATACGCGTTGAGATAACAACCCGAAGGGGACACAGCCTGACGAATGGCTTTGTGGCGAAGCTTTCTTACGAGTACGGCTACAGGCTCGTCATCAACACCGACGCCCACTCTCCTGACGACTTCGTCAACAGGCATTTTGCGGAGAAGGTTCTCAGGGGTGCAGGAATAGAGGATGTTGATGCGGTGCTCAGGAACTCTGAAAAGCTTTTGAAGGAAAAGCTTAAGAAAAGCTGACTAAAAGGACTCGAGAAGCCTCAAAATTTCCCTGTTTTTGCTCACGTAGCTCTTTAGCAAATCGTCGGTCATGAAGTCAACCATCTTAAGCAGCTTTTGCTTCGCCTCGCAATCATCGAAGTAATCCAGAGCATTTCTGCTTCCATCAGCATGCTCCTTTATCAGGTCGAGAACCCTCAGCACGGCCTCATCGAAGCCGTACCTCTCCTCGTAGATTAAGGGAAGCGTTCTGGACTCCAGCTCGCTCCTCTTGTCCTCAAACATCTCCAGAAATTCCAGCAGGTCGTCGACAAGCTGGTACGCAAGGCCGAGGTTGTTTCCGTACTCGAAAAGCTTTTCGGACGCTTTTTTATCATCACATACAATCTTTGCTGCGTTCTTTGCTGAGTACCCGAAGAGCGAAGCGGTCTTCATCTGGATGCATCTGAAGTAGTCCTCCTCTCCGAAGTGCACGTTCTTGCTGCTGTCTATGTCCATAACCTCCCCTTCGCTCATCATCATACCGACTCTGGCGAACTCAGCTATTATCTCCTCTCCGTAAACCGATGTGAGTTCTACCGATTTGGAAATGAGCCAGTCGCCTAAAAGAATCGCCAGGCTTGTGTCGTATTTGACGTGGAGAGTTTCAACGTTCCTCCTCACAACCCCTCTGTCTATGACGTCGTCATGTGCAAGGCTTGCGGTGTGGATGAGCTCAACGGCAAGGGCTGCATTCATAACATCCTTATATTCCCCCCCAGAAATCCTGCCAGAAAGCAGAACTATGATCGGGCGGGTTCTCTTCCCTCCTGCCCCTATTATGTATCTGAGGGCCTTTTTTACCTTTGGTACAGTATTGCTGGACTCAACCAGCTTTTCAAGCTCATCGTTGATAATTCTGTACTCCTGCCAGCTTTCGATCATCTGTCTAAGCCTTGAAAATGCGCATTTAAAATCTTTTGCCTTCTTGACTTGATGGGCTGCACCGGCCTGAGAGCAGTAGCTGGCAAACCTGCCGGCAAACCTGATGGTCATCCCTAAACCTTATATTCTTCGCCTCAGAAATAGCTTCAATGTCTCTGAATGCTCTCAAAGATGTCATCAGGAAGATAACCCGCTCAACAACAGTTGATAAGGCCCTTGTTGAGGAAATCGTCAGGGATATTCAGAGAGCCCTGATAAGGGCAGACGTTAACGTCAGGCAGGTCAAGGAGATCAGCGACGCCATAAAGAAGAGGGCTCTGAGCGAGGACGTCCTGCCTTCTTTAAACGCAAGGGAGCACGTCATCAAAATAGTTTACGAGGAGCTGTTGAAGGGGATTGGAGAGGGCCTTGAGGTTCCCTTAAAGAAAGCCAGGATAATGCTTGTAGGGCTGCAGGGAAGCGGGAAGACGACGACTGCGGCGAAAATTGCCAAGTACTTCAAGGATAAGGGAATGAAGACGGCTGTTGTGGCAGCAGACACCTGGAGGCCCGCTGCTTACGAGCAGCTCGAGCAGCTTGCCGAGCAGGCTGGAATTGGATTCTTCGGGATTAAGGGAGAGAAAGATGCGGTCAAAATTGTGAAGAAAGCGATGGAAGAGCTGGACGGCAGGTACGACATGGTGGTAATAGACACGGCAGGCAGGCATGCGCTGGAAGATGACCTCATAAAGGAAATGGTGGAGGTTGCGGAGGTTGCGAAGCCAGATTACAAGCTTCTCGTGCTTGATGCAGCCATCGGTCAGCTTGCTGCGAAGCAGGCAAAGGCCTTCCACGACGCCATAGGGATTGATGGAATTATCGTCACCAAATTCGACGGGACTGCTAAAGGTGGAGGCGCTTTAAGCGCTGCCAGGGAGATAGGCATTCCCATCGCGTTTATCGGGAGTGGTGAAAAAATAGATGACTTCGAGCGCTTTGACCCGGCGGGCTTCGTTTCACGCCTTCTGGGGATGGGCGACATCAAAGCTTTGCTGGAGAAGGTGGAGAGGATTGCAAGCGAGGAAGAACTCGATCCAGAGGTGTTTTTGAAGGGCACGTTCACGCTTAAAGACCTCTACAAGCAGATTGACGCCATGGGAAAGATGGGGCCGATAAGCAAGATACTGGAGATGCTTCCCTTCGGTTTCGGGCTGAAGGTGGACGAGGACGCGATGGAGATGACCCAGGAGAAGATGAAGAAGTTCAGGGTGATTATGGACTCCATGACGGAGGAAGAGCTTCTGAATCCCAAGATAATAGATTCCTCTCGCATAAGGAGGATAGCCATAGGAAGCGGCACATCTCCCCAGGAAGTGAAGGAGCTGCTGAAGTACTACGACACAATGAAAGCTTTGATGAAGAGGATGAGGAAGGGGAAGCTTGGCAAGCTGGGGATGGGCAAGATGGGGAAGCTGGGGATGGGCATCTAGGTTAAACTCAAGGTAGAGTACATGAGAGTCTGCGGCGTTGATGAGGCTGGAAAGGGCCCTGTTATAGGCCCCCTTGTTATTGCGGGTGTTTGCTGTAGGCAGCACGAGATTGAGAAGCTGAAAGAGCTGGGAATCAGGGACTCGAAAAGACTGTCGCCTTCGAAGCGAAAGGAGCTGGCAGGGAAGATAAAGAAGCTCGGTCAGGTGGAAATCAGGGTAATCCCGTCCGAGGAGCTGAACGACCTCATGGAGGCAAAGACCATCAACGAAATCCTTCTTGAAGGGTTTGCCAGCGTTATATCGAGCCTCAAACCTGATATTGCCTACATCGACTGCTTCGACGTCAATCCCGAGAGGCTGTCCAGTGGCCTTAAGAAGCTGTGCGGCGTTGAAATCGTTGCGGAGCATTCTGCGGATTCAAAGTACGTTATCGTTGCGGCAGCATCCATTGTTGCGAAGGTTGAGAGGGATGAGATTATCGAGGAGCTCAAGAAGGAGATCGGAGATTTTGGGAGTGGATATGCTAGCGATGAGAGAACCAGGAAGTTCATCAGGGACTACATGAGGGAGAAGGGGAGTTTTCCGCCCCACGTCAGGAAGAAGTGGAAGACTCTCGGAAAGCTCTCCCAGATGTCCTTCAGCGACTTTGAGTAGCACTTCCCTCTGCTCATCCATCCCTGAAGTAGGGCATCACCTTCTCCGCAATTCTCCTCACCGTATCCAGATAGTGCCTGTGCTGCACAAGCGGAGTCAAAACGAAGTGCCGGGCTCCAGCTTCTGCGAATCTGGAAAGTCTGTCAATCACGTCATCTGGAGAGCCGAAGATGTAGCGGTCCTCCACAACCTCAAAGGGGATTCGCCTCGCCCACTCCAGCAGCCTGGAAACGGTGTCTTCGTTGAACGCGAACTCCATCAGGTGGGGAAAGCCCAGCTCATCCTCATCTATCCCGATCTTTTCAAGGAATCTCCTTCTGAAGGGTGAGAGCAATGCGACGACCCTTCCTGGCAGCTCTATCCTCTTTCTTGCCTCCTCATAGCTCTCTTCCACAACGACGTAGGCAAATAACGCTGCCTCGATTTCCTCACCGCTCCTTCCCGACTTTCTGGCGTGCTCTCTTATCTTTTTCAAATTTTCCCTGTAGCCATCAGGGCCCATGGAAGCCGTTGGAATCCATCCATCTCCAAGCTCTGCGGTGAGGAGCATGGTCTTTGGAGAGTTTCCAGCAATCCAGATTGGAAGGCTGCTCAATGGCTCTGGACGGACGAAAGCCCTCTCCAGACGGAAAAACTTTCCGTTATAGGTTACCTCCTCACCTCTCAGAAGTCTTCTGATGATTTCCGTGCCCTCCCGGAGCTTTGAGACGAGGTAATTCGTGGGAATTCCGTAGGGAACCAGGTTCATCCCCTCTCCTGCCCCCAGGCTCAGAATTGCCCTTCCACCGCTGAGGTGGTCGAGGGTCATGGCCGACTGGGCTATCACGGCCGGATGCTTTCGCAGAACGTCGCTCACACACGTCCCAAGCTTGACCCTTTCCGTTAACTTTGATATGGCTCCAAGCACGGTAAAGGCCTCGAAGGCGTCCCACTGCCTTATTCCTATCCCCACGAGGTGGTCAGGTGTGAAAACCGAGTCAAATCCGAGCTTCTCAGCCAGAACAGCAGATTCCAGGACGAGGTCTATGGGGTCGTGGGGCAGCTGGAGACCAAAGCGTACCATGAAATGGATGTCGGAAATTAGAAACTTAACTGTTTCCCAATTTTGATTCATTATGGCTGAAATGGGCCAGCCACATCCAGCTGTTTCCACTTCTTAAATACGAATCAGCATCAAAATCAGAAAGATTAAAGTTCTTGATGAGCAAATTCAACACATGAGCCGGTTGATTTTATCGATGTTTTTGCTCATAACTCTGACAACTGCCGTTTTAATGCTGGGCTGCGTTCAGCAGCAGCAACCTCCTCAGCCTCAGAGGGTCAAGATAGGAGTTCTGGTTCCCAAAACCGGAGTATTTCAGAGCGCCGGCGTAGCGATGGAGAACGCTGCCAGGCTGGCGGAGAAGCATGTTAAGGAGATGAACCTAGCCGGCAGCTATCAGATAACCCTGATCATAGCTGATGCGGGTTCCACACCTGAGGAAGCCACCTCTGCCTTTTTGCAGCTCGCCCAGCAGGATGTGGTGGCTGTTGTGGGGGCTTATTCGAGTGCTCAGGCCATAGCTGTGGCAAAGGCGGCGGAAGAAGCTGGAATCGTTTACATTGCAAGCGTCGCATCCACGCCGCAGCTTGAGGAGATGGTCAGGCAGGGAAGCAGCCACATCTTCAGAAATGCATACAACACCACCTACTGGGGAATCCTCGCTGCCGAATTTCTGAAAATTTCTGGAGCAGAGCGCTACTACTTCGTTGGGTATGACCCCTTGAAAACATTCAATCAGGGAATGCTGAATGTGATTGAAAAGAGGAGTGACGTGGAAAAGCTGGGCGAAATTTACTACACCACTCCAAAGGTAAATCCGGATGACGTGAAGCTCAAGGCAAAGCAGGCAGCTTCCGCTGTAAGCGAGCGTGACGTTCTAATTCTCGGCGATCCTGGAGGGCTTTCGATAAACTTCGTCAAAGAATACAGAGCAAACGGTGGAAAGGGCATTGTTTATTCTGTTGGCGGTACCCTTGCACTGCCGGCAATTCTCGAGAAGATAAAAGCAGATTACACAGCATTCCAGGCAGCGGCGCTTGAGGATACAGAAAAAACTGAGTTCACCAAAAAGTATTTTGAAGATTACATGGAAACCTACGGAGAGGAGGCGAACAACTATGCCGGTTTGCTCACATACGATGCCGTTCTCATCCTCGCCCAGGCTCTGGAGAAGGGCGGTAAGGACAGGCTGATTGAAACCCTTGAAACGGGCACGTTCAAGGGTGCTGCCGGCATATACAGGTTCAACGAGAACCATCAGGCACTCTGGGGAAGTGATGGGCTGCAGGGAGTCATTGGTGAGTACGTTGGCGGCATAAAGGTGGTGTATCCCGAAAAATTTGCAAATTCAGGAGTGATCTGGGCTGATTGACTTGTTCATTGACTCATCGATGGGTTCGCTGCTCATTGCAGCCCATCTTTTTATTCTTTCCTCCGCCATAGCTCTTCAGTTCAGGGTTCTCAGGTACCTCAACCTGTCCTTGGGCTCCTTTTACACTCTTGGCGCTTACACCATGTATTATGCCTCTGCGAAGTACCTGCCGCTCATTTACGCCCTCACTATGAGCATTGCAGTTTCTGCCATTCTGTCGTCTGCCCTTTTTATCCTAGCACAGCGAATTGGAAGGGGAACTGCAGACAGAACAATAATCTCCCTTGGGTACGGAATAGCCCTTGAGGAGGCTTTCAGACTCTGGTACCAGACATCCTATTTCCTCACGGTAACGACAGACGTTCCTTTTATCTTCTGGGAGCGCTTAAGGCTCGGTCTCTTTGCTGTGTTCTTCCTAGTTCTGACAACCATCTACCTGTCGCCCAAAGGGTTAAAAATTAAGTTCATAGAAGAGGATGCGGAACTGGCTGAGCTGTATGGAGTAAAGACTACTTCCTACTCTTTCTCTTTACTGGTGATGTCCACAGCCTTCGTTACTCTGCTGGGAGCCATAAGCTCCGCAGGTTCGGCAATCTTCCCTTCCATGGGCTGGGGCCCCCTTGTGAGCGGAGTTATAGTGTACGGCATTGCATCACAGCTTGGTGGAGTGGGTATGAGGGTTCAGCTCAACGTTCTTGCTGTTTCAGCAGTCTTCGGCATTATTTTCACCATAGGGGGGAGCCTATGAGGGCAGTTGTCCTGATAATTGCTGCATTTGCAATTCCCTTCATACTGGACAACTACTTTGTAACCTGGATTTTTGCTTTAGCAGCAATTTATTCTGTCTTCACAATCTCGTGGGGCTTCTTGGAAAGGTATTCCGGAAAGCCAAGTCTTGGCCACTCCTATGCCCTTGGTATTCCTGCTTATCTTGCAGCAGTATCATACAATCTGGGTTACGGGGTTTTAATGCCTGCCTTTGCATCTCTACTGCTTATTTTTCTGCTTTACTATACTTTATCGCTAAAGCTTGGGAAAAAGGAGTTCATCTTTGCCACCTTCGTCATTAGCGTTGTTCTCTGGGTCGCTGCACCCAGGCTTGTTTTGAGTTATGGAGACGCGATGATGGGGGGTGAGGAGGGGTTCTTCCTTCCAGCCGTTCCACTGAAAACGATCTACCTTCTTTCATTCACCACGCTCCTGACAACAGCGACAATCTATGATTTCCTTGCCAGAACGAGCCTTGGCATCAAAATGGGTGCTGTCAGGGATGATGAAATTGCTGCAAAAGCTCTGGGAGTCAGAGTTAACAGGATGAAGCTTCTTGCATCAATGCTTTCTGCAATCACGGCCGTTGTAGCAGGATACCTGTACTCATTCCTCTTTTCCCACGTATCTCCTGAGATATTCTCAGTAGAGCTGTCGGTGTTTCCCCTTATTGTCTCAATAGGCGGTCTCTCTGCCACAAGAATGACTCTTTTCAGCTTTGCTCTCCTTTTTGCGGCTCGAGCTCTCAACACACTGGCTCCTCAGCTCCACTTGGTGTTTTATGCAGTCCTTTTGATTCTGTTCCCCCTTTTCGGGAGGAGGTTGTATGCTCAGGGTTAAAAACGTCTCGAAGTCCATCAACCATCGCATCATAGTCAGAGACGTTAATATGGAACTGGACGGGGGAGAAGTGATGGGGATATTCGGCCCAAATGGTAGCGGAAAGTCAACGCTGCTGAAAATTATAGCGGGAATTATCAAGCCGGATTGTGGAAGGATAGTTTTCGGAGACGCTGACATCACCTTTCTGGACGTGGAAGAGGTCGTTGAGAGAGGTATCTGCTACACTTTTCAGATACCCAGACCTTTCAGGGAGATGAGCGTTTTCGAAAACGTGATGGTAGGGTGTCTGCTGAGGTATTCCAGAAAGAGAGCCAAGAGAAGAGCTGAGGAGATACTCCGTAAGCTGGGGATTGTTCATCTGGCTGAAAGGAGAGCGTCGCAGCTTTCTCAGGGAGAGCTCAAGCTTCTCGAGATCGCAAAGGCTCTCTCAACAGAACCGGCAGTTCTGCTTCTGGATGAGCCCTTTGCTGCTCTCGACATGAAAAACGCCTTGACTGTGAGGGATAAGGTGGTGGAGCTCAAAAAAGATGGTTATGCCATGATAATCACGGCCCATAGGATGACGATTCTCAGGGGGATTGCAGACGTTTTTGCGGAGATGAGGGGTGGGATGCTTCGTGCTAAAAGCTGAGGGCGTTACGGTTGTTTATAATGGCAAAAAAGTTCTTGATGGTGTGAATTTTGAAGTTGAGAAAGGGGAACTCAGCCTGCTTGTTGGGCCTAACGGGAGTGGAAAGTCAACTCTTTTCAAGGTCTTTGCCGGGCTTGTGAAACCCGATTCAGGAAGGGTGCTTTACGATGGAGAAGATGTAACGTCAAAGCCCGCCCATTTCCGATTCAGAAAGGGCATTGTTCTAGCACCTGAGAGAATGCGGGTGGCTGAGAAATTGACGGTTGAGGAGAATTTGAGAATAGCAGGAGACATTTCTGAGGACGTGGTTTCGGTTTTTCCAGACCTCAGGAGGCTGATGAGGCAGAAAGCAGGAACGCTGAGCGGTGGAGAGAGGCAGATGGTTGTTTTTGCCAGAGCGTTGACGGCGAAACCAACGCACTTGCTGCTGGATGAACCGTTTCAGGGCCTGAGCGGCGAAGCTGCCGACAGAATGCTGATGAAAATCGTTGAGATGAAGGAGGATGGGGTGGGCATCGCCCTGATAAGCCACGAGAGAATAGAGGATTTGCTGGTTTATGCAGACTCTGTAACTCTTCTTTTAGGTGGCCGACTGGCGTATAGTGAGAGGGTGGTTGAGCCAATGAAGGTTTTCGGGAAGCTCAAGAGGTTTATGATGCTGTAATATGGTCGGGAGATGGATTGAAGATTTAAGTTCAGGGGTCGGTGATAAGGTAAAATGCAAGATGAATACTAAACATAAAACCTAACACAAGTTTTAAATAAACAATGAGTGGCCTTAGAGTTGCCAACACTGCAACGCCAAAAGGGACCCGTAGCCTAGCATGGATAAGGCGGCAGCCTCCTAAGCTGCAGATCGCGGGTTCAAATCCCGCCGGGTCCGTACCACTTTCGGTTCAGGTTCCATATTCTGGGACCTCCTTTTCCTCTTTTTGCCGCTCCTTCAGCTCTTCCAGATCCATGTCCCTGAGCTTCAGCACCACAGGCTCGTAAATGGGCTCGGATGGCAGGAGCAGCTTCCACGCCTACGTTTTCCTTAAAGAAGTCCTCAAATACTGCGAGAACAGGCCTGAAGGTGGTTATCTTGACACGTCCTCTAACAATTGAAATCTTCTTACAGTATCAGTCGTTGATGTTCTTAAGAGTATTACTCCTTTCGACGGTTTTCCTAACCTAAAAATGAGTTCACCAAAATCTTTATCGTCCGTGATTAAAATCCCATCTTCATCTTCTGCCTTTCTAAGAACTTCTTCATCCGTTGCAGAAGGTTTCCAGTCACCAACAAAACTACATCGTATCCGGCATTCTTTAGTAAAATTGCAAGTCTCCTGCCCGTACACTCACCTATAAGAAATTTTAGCGTCAGACCTTCTCCACCACTGGTATTACTTCTTCTCCAGAAACGACCTTTGCGGCATATTCTAAAGCCGCCTTGATGTCCTCTTCTTTCAGATTTGAATATTCCTCCAGTATCTTTTTTATGCTCATTCCCTCAGCCAGTCTTCTGATAATGGCATCTACTGGAATCCTCGTGCCTTTGATAACTGGCTTTCCAACCATAACTTTCGGGTTTACGACTATTCTTTCCATATTTTAAAACTTGAATTTATACCAAGTACTCAAAAATCTCCTCTAAATCTCCCCTTAGATCCGTTTTTGGCCCGAATCCAAGCCTTCTGGCTTTTGATATGTCCGCGCAGGATCTTGTTATATCTCCCTTGCGAGGTTTGTCAAAAACTGGCTTACTGTCTATGCCGGCGATGTCCATGATAATCTCAGCAAGCTCTAGAATGGAAGTTTCCCTTCCAGTCCCGACGTTATACGCTTCTCCATTTTCTCCTCTCTTTAAGGCCATCTCTATAAAATCAACTACGTCTCTAACGTGGACGAAATCTCTCGTCTGCTTGCCGTCACCGTAAATCACGGGTGGCAACCCTTTTTTAACTCTGGAAATGAACTTGGCTATAACGCCGGAATAGGGATCGTTTGGATCCATTCTCGCTGAGAAGACATTGAACGGTCTGACTATGACAGTATGGATTCTGTCTGAGAAGACCTTACAGTAGTACTCCCCAGCAAGCTTGCTGACTCCATAAGGAGAGACTGGATTCTTCAGATGTTCTTCGTCAATCGGGACGTATTGTGGATTCCCGTAAACCGCTGCTGACGAAATGTAAATAAACCTACCAACTTCAGCATCAGAACAAGCTTTTAAAAGATTAATCGTCGCAATAACGTTGTTTTCAGCATCGTAAATCGGATCATTCCAGCTGTTCTCAACAGAGACCTGAGCTGCTAAATGAATGACAACATCCGCATCCTTAACGACCTTTCTCACAAACTCATAACTCCTCAGATCACCCTGGACAACCAAATCTTTCAAGTCTTTAATCGGACAATGCCTTAAATCAACTCCAGCAGCATCGCATTTATCTGCAAACCTTTCCAGAACGTATGAGCCGACTTGTCCGCTTGCTCCAGTAACTAAAATCTTCATAAGTATCGAGTTACCAGTCAGACTTATGTTGTTTTCGAGCCAGAGACTGTTTCGCATCTTGTTGGATGTAATAATTGTAGAGCTTCTACCATCCACCAGCAAAGCGGTTACCCTCGTAGCCTCAGGAAATTACACACTATTAGGCTATCCGAAATATTTTTAAATTTTTAGACGTTCCTAAATTTCGAAGGAGGTGTTGAAGTGATGAGGACCGTAAGAAGGGAGACGCTTATTTTTCCGACATTGATTGAGCTTACATCAAACGGCGTGACGAAGGGCTCGTCGGGTCAGATATGTGAGCTGAAGAAAAAGCCTGACTTCAGTCCAATTTCTCCCAATATTTCATGTACCGGGAGGATGCCGATGAATGACGATGAGCTGAGAAACAAGCTTGTAATTCAGCTCCTGAAAAGGGCTATCGAGGTGGAGGCGAACGAGGCAGACATAATGTTCAGGGCGTATCTGGTTGAGGAGGACAGGAGGCGGAAGAAAGCGATATTCCAGATATACAAGGAATCTGAGCTTCATAGACTCATCCTGGAGGATCTCCTGCGTTTTCTGGGGGAGACTCCGCAGGCATATAGCAGTTTCAAGGAGTACGACATTGAGGACATGTTTGGGGACCAGAGGCTCTACGTTCTGATAAAGGTTGAGGAGATGGCAAGAGAGCTTTACATCGACATTCTCGAGGAACTGGAAAGGATGTGCAGGGAACACAGGGACGACGGTGTGATGAGAGTTATTGAAACCGTGTCCAGACTCATTGAATGGGAGGGCAGGCACATAAGCATGGTGGAAAAACTTACAGAGTGCTGAACTGTTACTTTCTCGAGAAGCCTCGTATGGTCTATTTTTCGAATCTCCCTTCTGAACGCGATTTAGACCCAAAAAGCTTCTAAGGCAGATCAAATTTCAGAAGAGCCGAATGCCATTCTGAAAGAGAGATGACTGGACGACCAAGGACGTTAGAGAACTTACCAGGGAAAAGTTCAACGTTGAATCCAGTAGAGTTCATATGGAAGTGGATTCGTGAGTTTTGGTCAGTTAGGTTTGTTATGTCCAGGACTATAAATGGTGTTGCTGTCAATGATTGCTCCTGTAACCCTCACAGGCATCGGCCTTAATCTAAACGAACCGATTGCTTATCCGGCATATTCCGGCGATTTGGGCGTGCCGATATCCTCAAGCCTTAAGCACCGTCCCTGACGCCCGAAAGGCTTTTGTGGAACGTAATCTGTATCACCAAGCTTAAAACAAAAGATATTTGAAATACCGAACCCACGCAATTCGAGACATGGCGGACAGAGCGAAGCTGATAGAAGCAGTGCATGCCCACATGAGAAAAGTACCCTGGCTCAGGAGGTACTGTGACCGCTGCCTGAAAACTGAGCGCTACGGCGGAAATGTAGCACTCATGGTTATCGACGCCTCCTTCATGTCCCTGGGCCTGAACTACTTCACCGCCGTCGTGCCCGCAGTTCTCAAAGTCAGGGAGCTAATGCCCGAAATCGATCTCGAGAGGCTCAGGGACATAGACGTGGAGGAGGTCAGGAAGGTGTGGAAGAACAGGAGGAGCTGGGATGTAGCTAAGAACGTCGCGGACTACCTCTGCCAGCTGAAAGATAGCGAAAGCTGCGACGACCGGAGAGCCCTCAGGCTGTGGGCGTCGAAGTCTGGCCTCGAGGGGTGGAGAGAAGACCCCATAGGCAGCATAAAAGGTGTTGGCATAAACACCTACCAGTACCTCCGCATGATGGGCGGAATCGACACTGTAATGCCCGACAGGATAGTCAAGAGGGTGATAAACGACATTCTGACGAGGAGCGGTTACGAGGCTGTTGAAGAGGATATGGCGTTCATCCGAAAGGTGCACGAAATCGCAAAAATTACCGGCTACAGAGCCATTGAGCTGTGCTGGATGACCTGGCTGGTGCAGTATGAGGGGAAGAATTTGAGAGCTGAGAAATACAGAAGTGTGATGGATCAGATTTAGCTTGAAAGTAAAAAATAGCCGATTAAAGCCTTCTCAGGTAGTCAATGACGCTCTCAAAAATGGCTCTGCCGTCCCCAGCCTCTTCCGGGTTCCCTGCTCTGCTCCAGTCTGAGTGCTGGTACCTCCAGAAGACCCTTTCAGGGTGGGGCATCAGGCCGAAGACGTTTCCCTTAACGTTGCAGATGCCGGCGATGTTGAAGGCGCTGCCGTTAGGATTCCAGGGGTAGCCGGCATAATTACCTTCAGCATCCACATACCTGAACACAAGCTGGTCGTTTTCCGTAAGTCTTTCGAAGTACTCGTACTCCCTCCCCTTCGGAAATATGACCTTGCCCTCAGCATGGGCGACAGGGAATGACACCATCTCCTTCTCAAGCTTCGTTGTAAAGACGCACTTTCCTCTGTTCTCGTGCCTTAAAAAGGTGGGGCGGCACTCAAATCTGCTTGAGTCGTTTATGCCCAGAGCCATCTCCGGCCTATCACTTACCGGCCTGTCCTCATCAAAGCCAGGAAGCGCTCCGAGTTCGGTGAGAATCTGAAAGCCGTTGCAGATGCCGAGAACGGGAAAGCCCGTTCTTATGAACTCCTCAAGGTCTCGCCTTAAGACGCTTTTGAGCCTGGCAGAGAATATGGCTCCCGCCCTCACGTAGTCTCCCGCTGAGAAGCCTCCTGGAAAAACCAGGCAGTTGTAGTCCCATATGCTTCTCCTGTCCCTGTCAGGAACGCTGTCGCTGTAGAGCTGCTTCAGGTGGACTGCCTCGGCCTCAACGCCCAGCTGTCTGAACGCAAGCACAGTCTCATCCTCGCAGTTCGTCCCTTCGATTCTCAGGACTGCCACCCTTATCTCGTCCAGCTTCATCTCAACACCTCACGCATCATCCCAGGAACCTGGCAAGGCCACTTCTCCATGCGCCGTCCAGCTTCTCGACGTCCAGTTCAATGAGCTCTGCCCCATCCCTTATCCTCAACTCGCTTCCAGACACAGAGCCGATGACTGCTGCCTTGAGCTGCCTCTCCTCGAAAAACTCCACCAGCTTCTCAGCATCTCCGCTTCCAACCTCCACCAGCCACCTGGTGTTGGATTCGGAGAACAGCTTCACGAAGCTTTGCGAATCGAGTGGTGAGAGGTCGAGGTCAGCTCCCAGGCCCGAGGCGATGCACATCTCTGCAACTGCTACCGCCAGGCCGCCTTCGGCCAGGTCGTGGCATGCGTGGACTCTGAAGGAGCCGAAAGCATCCAGCATCGCCTTCACGTAAGCTTTAAGCCTCTCAGGAGACGTGCGAGGCACATAGCTGCTCTTCATGCCGGTAATCCTGGAATACAGGCTGCCTCCAAACTCCGGCCGGGTTTCTCCTACCAGAACAATCGCATTTCCTTCTTTCTTGAAGTCAGCGGTTACGGCTCTCCTGACGTCCTCGACAATCCCGATTCCCATCAGCGTTGGCGTTGGAGCCACAGAAGCGTAAGGTGTTTCGTTGTACAGGCTGACGTTTCCGCTCACACACGGCAAAGAAAAGCCTTTCGCCATCCACCCCAGAGCCTTGACGCTCTCAACGAACTCCCCCATCCTCTCCGGCTTCTCGGGATTTCCGAAGTTCAGGCAGTCGGCAAAGCTGTGAGGGACGCTTCCAACTGCAACGAGGTTTCTCACCATCTCGTCGAAGCTGCTGGCGGTTCCCCAGTAGGGGTCGATCTTCGTCATCCAGGGGTTGACGTCAGCCGTTAAAGCCAGTCCCCTCCAGGAGTCGGGCAGGGGTTTTATTACGGCAGCATCTCCGTGGCCTTCTCTGTTCACCCTTCCCTGAAGGGGCTTGATTACCGTTGCAGCCCTGACTTCGTGGTCGTACTGCCTGACAATCCACTCTCTGCTGGCAACGTTTGGATGGCTCAGCATTGCGAGGATAAGCTGCTCGTGGTTTCCGACATCTCTGACCTCCTCTCTTCCCTCGACTTCGGGCTTTTTCGACACGTAGGGCCTGCAGTACTCCACTCCTCCTGACACGAACTCGATATCCATCTCGTAAATCTTGTGGCCGTTGTAGAACACCCTGAGCACCTTCTCGTCCACCACCCTGCCGACCACAACAGCGGGAACGTCCCACTTGGCGAAGATCGATAGCACCTCATCAACGTGCTTTGGATGAACGGTAAGCATCATCCTCTCCTGGCTCTCGCTCACCCATATCTCCCAGGGAGACATGCCCTCCTCCTTCAGGTGAACCTTCTCAAGCCAGACCTCGGCACCGAAGCCCGCTGCAAGGGCCATCTCTCCGACGACGCAGCTCAGCCCTCCACCGCCCAGATCTTTCATCCCAGTCAGCAACCCCTTCTCGACTATTTCGAGGCAGGCGTGGATGAGGGGCTCCTTCATTATTGGATTGCCCAGCTGCACCGCGCTTCTCGCTTCCTCTTCGCTGCTTTCATCCAGCTCTGCCGAAGCGAAGGTCACGCCGTGGATTCCGTCCCTTCCTGTCGCTCCTCCGGCCAGCACGAAGAGGTCTCCGGCATTTCCAGCTCTGCTGTGGATGATTCTGTCCTTTCTGACCATCCCGACGCATCCCACGTTAACCAGGCAGTTCGTCATGTAAGCTTCGTCGAAAAACACCATTCCCGCAACCGTGGGAATGCCGACACGATTCCCGTAGTCCCTTATGCCAGCAACGACTCCTGAGAGCAGATACAGGGGGTGCTTCGTCCCCTTCGGAAGCTTTTCGAAGGGCGTGTCGGGGTCTCCAAAAAAGAGGGGGTCGAGCAGCGCAACAGGCTGAGCCCCCATGCAGAGGACGTCCCTCAGAATGCCTCCTATGCCCGTTGCAGCTCCTCCGTAGGGTTCGATGGCTGAGGGGTGGTTGTGAGATTCGAGAGCAACAACGTAAGCGTAATTCTCGTCGAACTCAACCACTCCGGCATCTTCCTTAATGGCGGAAATCACGTATTCGGCATCAACGCCGAACAGGAACTGCTTCAAATAGTATTTCGAGCTCTTGTAGCAGCAGTGCTCGCTCCATGCCTGGGCTATGCTCTGGAGCTCGATGTCGTAGGGATTCCTGCCCTCCTTCTCAAAGTAAGCCTTAATCCTGCGCATCTCGTCAAGGTTTAGTGCGAGGCCCAGCTCCCTGCTTATCTCTTCCAGCTCTTCATCGCTGGCGTCGAGAATCTCTATCTCGTAGAGCTCAAAGGGAACGTCAACCTTTTTGAACCTCATGATCATCAACCCACTTGATGGAGTACCTCTGAATTACGGGGTTGGCGAGCAGCCTCTCGCACATCTCGGCAATTTTCTTCTCGGCCTCCTCCCTGCTCTTTGCATCAAGCTCTATCCTGAAGACCTTCCTGGTTGAGACGCTTTTGACGTTGAAACCGAGGAGCCTGAGCGCCTTCTTCGTCGCCTCTCCTTCAGGGTCTGCAACGCCCTCCTTGAGCTCGATATAAACATCAGCAATCATGTCCATGCCTTTAGGAGTGGAATATAAAACGGTTTTGAAGCTCCTGCCTGTTAGTTCTACAGTTTCAAAGCGCCCCACAGGACGTCGGATCCTGATTGCAACATAGCCAACACCATTCTCAATTTTCCGGAACTCCACGAATGCTTGGGATTATCTCCGAATGTTCCGAACTTCCCCGAGTCGACAACCCATTCAAACCTTACAACTTGAGCTCGCAATGAGGTAAATTCCAAAAAGCATCACCACAACGCTCAACGTAAAAAAGACTCCCGCATAGGGCTGCAAATACAGGAGTGAAAAAAGCAAGCCTCCGCCAAGGAGTCCAATAGAGGACAGGATTGCAAGCAAGCCGAAAAGACACGGAGGGCAGCCAAGAATTGTAAAGAACACTGCAGAAACTCCGCCGAAAATTCCTGCTGTTCCGGTTCCCCTCGATACAATCCCTATTGAGTTCCTGAGCACCGTGAAATACGTGGCGAAAAGGATTGAAAGGGGCAGATAAAGGAAGGAGCGCGATAAAGCGACAATCAGTGCGACACCGGGAGAATATCCCAATGAAACGAAAAGGTAAGCGTCGAGCAAGGTTAGAAGCGCGAATGTTATTCCTGTTACTGCCAGAAAGAATTTTCTATGCAATAATATGGTTTCCCGGACGAATTCAAGCACCAAGGAGAGCCTGCCTCCTAACATGGGTTAGCCCCGGCAAGGGATGCTTAAAAAATATTGGGTTATTTCTTAAGCCCGGCAACCTCCGCTCTTGCTACCGAAAACACACAGCTATCTGAATGTAGCTCCCCACATCCAAAGCAGACGTTTTTCAGAGCTTCTTCGACTCTCTCAACATCCTCCATGCTTACCTCCTTCCCCGAATACTTCCAGACCGGCACTCAAACACCTCCTATCTTTTTGATAGCTGGTAACCATAGGTAAGCTTTATATGCATTATTGACCGATCGGGAAGTGAGTACCCCATGAGGAAGGAGAATTTCTGCCCCCTCACCGCAGCCTCAGAGGTTCTCGCAAAGAAGTGGAGCCTTGTCGTCGTTCACCACCTGCTTAGTGGCGAGAAGAGATTCTCCGAGCTGGAGAAGGCAATTAAAGGAATCTCGCCGAAAGTTCTTGCCTCAACCCTCCACATCCTCCAGGAGCACGGGATCGTTGTGAGGAATGTGGAGACGTCATCGCCAGTCAAGGTGAAGTACAGGCTTACGGAGAAGGGGAGAGACCTTGCGAGGGTGGTGGAGGAGGTAAGAAGGTGGGGTGAGAGGTGGGAGAAACAGCAGAATCCCGAAATCTAAGTGTCAGTCGAATCGCTATACCTCTCCTCCTTCCAAGGGTCGCCACGCATGTGGTATCCGCGAGCCTCCCAGTATCCCGGCCTGTTCTCCATCATGAATTCAACCCCAACAACCCACTTGGCGCTCTTCCAGAAGTAGAGCCTCGGCACAACGAGCCTGACCGGAAATCCGTGTTCAATGCTGAGAATCTCACCATCGAGCTTCACAGCAAACAGGACATCAGGCTGGAAAAAGTCGGAGAGGGAGAGGTTTGTGGTGTAACCATCTGCTGAGTACACCATTACATACCGGGCTTCAGGCAGTGGAGTGGCGAGGTCTTTCACCACATCGGTGCTTACGCCCTCCCATTCGTTGTCCAGCTTAGACCAGCCCGTAACGCAGTGGACATCCGAAATAACTCTAACCCGGGGAAGGCTCATGAACTCTTCATAGCTCAGCTCGACCTCCTCCTCAACAAGTCCGGTGACTCTGAAGGCCCATTCAGAGATGTTTATTTCCGGTATATCCCCAAACTGGAGAACAGGAAGTTTTTGCGTAACTCTCTGTCCGGGAGGTATCCGGTCTTTTCTTCCAGCGTCAGAGCCCCTTATTACTTCCATGAGTAAAAGTTAAAAAAATGACATAAAAACTTTAAACAACAACTATCCTTCCAACCATCTGATCCTCGTGGTACTTGCACACCAGATCGTAGCTACCAGCCTCGTTGAATTCCACCAGTATGGATTCGCCCTGAGCAACCTCCTCATCTATCAGCGGCTCATCGTGGCCGGATTCTGCGATCGTTACCGTGTGCGTCCCCTCCTCACTCTTGAACTCCACGATCTTGCCTCTTTCCACTTCGATGTTGACGGGGTCGAATTCGTAGTTCTTGAGAATTACAGTAACGGCTGCCTCACCTTCGTTCACGACCACCGCTTCTTCGTGACCTTCTCCAGCCCCTTCACCTTCCGCACCTTTTGTCTCCTTTTCGGTGCTTTCAGGTGTGCCTGCCGGAGTTGTAACCTCCTTAACCTCTGGCTTGGACTGCTGGGCACAGCCTGCCACGACAACTGCCAGTACGACAAGTGCTGCAAGCAAGTATACCTTCTTCACCTTCATATCCTCACCTCCTATCCTCCATTCATTTTCCACCAATTTTCCGCACACCTCGTCGTTTCGTTTATTTCACCTCAAAAAACACCGAATCTCCCATGACGGGCTGCTCAGGATTTTCACCCACCATCGGGATGACGGTGTACCTCCCCTCAGGAGCGTCTGCTCCTATCTCAACTTCAAAGCTCACCTTCTGCTTTTCGCCTATCACACCTTCTTTAACGGCATAAATCTCCCCCTTTGGCGTGTAAACAACGATTTTAGCGTAGAATCCTGAATAGTCCATCTTCATGCCGGGGGCAAGGGCGTAAACGGTTATCGATATTTTTGATGGCTTTTCGACAGCATTCTTGCTGACCAGTGCAGTGGGCTCGAGCATGTCTACCATCATCCGCCTCATTTCCTTCAGTTCCCTCACATCCTCATCCTGACCTCCCGCGAGAGCTGCATAGCCATTCACGACTATGGCGCCAATCAGAATTATTGTAAAGAATAGGATTGGAGGAAACTTCAGTGCCTTCACGATGCTAAGCCCCTGATCTCCTTTAGTCTGGCCACCCTTCATCCCCTTCATTTCCTTCATCTCACTCACCCTCCACGATGATTATCCCTTTCATGAAGTTGTGCTGTGGACTGCACATGATTGTGCACTTGAAGACATAGACTCCCTCCTTTTCCGCTACAAACTCCACAACCTTCTTCTCTCCCACATCTATTGCACCCAGGTCGATTCCAAGCCCCTTGATGGCAAAGCCATGCACGACATCCATGCCCTCAACGACTAGTCTGACCTTCTCCCCTTTCTTGACCTTTATCACGCTTGGCTGAAATCCGCCAGCCTCCTTTATGTAAGCTCTAATCAGGATGGTGTTTTCCTCGCCCTTCTCGGGCATGAGCACGTTATCCAAATAAGGCAGAGCTACTGGCACTGCAATGGAGCCAATTAAAATAAATAGGGCAACAATTTCCCAGAGCTTCACAGTATCACCCCGCAATTACCCATATCAGAGCAAACGTGGCAAGGATGTGCAGCACGCTCATCACAGAGGTTGCTCTGAAAGCCCTCGCATGCTCTCCGAATATCTCCCTTGCTATGTTGTACGTTGCATTTATTGTCATTGCCATTCCCAAGAATATGAATGGTGCCTGAACAAACACCAGCCAGTCAGGCTTTATTGGAGTCCATTCGAATTTCATTCCAAGCAGGTTCCAGCCCCATCCGAACGGGTCCGAGAAGATGCTTATTGGATACGCCCAGAACACCAGCAGTATCGAGACTGCAAAGGTGAACCAGATGAATACTATGTAAGGCACCAGCGAGTAGCTGAACGCAAGGAACAGCTGTTTCGTTGAAATTCTGCTCTCGCCAGTAACCTTTCTTGACAGCCATGAGAATGCGTAGAATACTGCCGGGTAAATTATGAGCGCTATGGATGCCACCACCAAAGCCCACTTGAACCAGTTAACAACCCCTTCAAACTCCGGTTTCAGCAGTCCGATGGTGGCAAGGTTCGCTCCGAACTCCACGCCCATGTTGCCCCAGTCTCTGAACCAGGAGAAAGGACCGAAGAACACTAACATGTAGAAGGCTCCAAGCGTGAATCTGATGAAACCCATCCATGCCTCGTCAAACTTGTTCTTTGCCTTTGCAGCGATGTGGGCCAGATCTTTCCCGATCATTCTGAGCTTTACTGTCATGTTGTCCAGCGGACAGGAGCGGAGGCATTCGTAGCACTGGCCGCAGTAGGTGTTCTCATCGTTACCTCCTGGATAGAGCTTCCAGGGGCAGCCATAGCCTGTTGGGCTTCCTCTTATACACTCCTTCGCCTTGTGCTTGTTGCATATCTCTCTATCCTTCACCCTGACGCTGTAGAATGAGACGGTCGCGTCGTGTCCTATGTACGCACCAGCCGGACAGATACTTCTGCAAAAGTTTCTTGGAGGGTGGGTAACATAAAGAACGGTTGCCATGCCTATCAGCAGGATGAAGAGTATGGATGTCACGACAGGTCTGGTTACGAGCCACGGAATTAGAAGAGACATGCTCAAGAAGAAAAGGGCTCCAACCCACATGTTGCTAATGCTCTTCGGCCATTTTAGGTTGAGAGAGAACCACTTTCTGACACTGTGCACTCCATAGAGTCTCCTTCTGGCAAGCCATTCTCCAAGGGCGGGGAGAGGACATATGGTGCACCAAGTTCTTGCAGTGAACAGAATCATGAACTCAACTGCAGCAAACCACAGTATCCAGACGACCGCTATTGCGAAGTTCTTGTTGCCAACTGGATTTCCAACGAGTCCGGCTATTATAACGATCAGGAAGAAGAGAAGGTTGGGGACTATGACTGTGTAGTGGAATCCTCTCCACTGCAGAAACCTCTTGAGCAAAGGACCAATGCCTCTGACGGAAAGCAGGTCAAGCTCCTTCCTTAAGGAAATTCCGAGCATCTTGTCTTCCGGACCCCTCCTCAGATATGCCAGCATTACACCGCTGATTCCAATTGCAGAGGCAAGAAGAGCGTAGTACGGGATGTTTGGTGCAACCTTCACCTCTGAGACCATGAATGGGTGCAGCGGGCCGCAAGTTACCGAGCAGCGAAGCTTGAACTTTCCTGGCCTGTCGAAGGTTACCGGCCCAACCTCCACTATCTTGCCCGGCTCAATCATCACTTTCTGTTCCGCAGGTGGAGGAGAATACCCATCAATGTAGAATCCATGAGTAACATCCTCGGACATCAGTCTGAAAACGACTTTGTCCCCCTGATTGACCTCCAGAATGCTGGGCTCAGACCCTTCTGGATAGATCTTGATTTTAGAGCCCTCCTGTATTGCTTTCACAGCGAATCCAAATTGATAGGCCTTCAGATAGACTATTTTTGCGTCCCCATGGTCATGCGGGTCGTTAAGCCACTCCTCCTCGCTGACGACATGTGCCTGCACACCTGAAACACCGAAAATGATGAAAGTGCCGAGAATAAGAACCAAGAACACCGGTGAAACTGGAAATCTACACCTCATTTAATCCCCCCGTTTTTGCCCTTTTCCACCTCCTTCTCCACCTTCCCCATCTTTATTTTCTGATACTCCCTCCAGAGTGCATCAGAAATTCTGCCGATAAGTTCGGTGTATGCTGAATCCAGACCATCGGGGTCTTTTGCCCCCTTCTTCACCCTGTCAAGCTCGTTCCAAACTACTGAAGCCAGGTTTCTGCCAGCTTCGTAGAGTTCGTTTGCTTCCTCAACGTCTGAGGTATGCCTCCTGCCAGTGAGGGTAAGGACAGAGTACAGAAGAAGCGAGCCACAGTACGCAGTTTCGCTTCTTTTATCAAGTCCTTCTTTTCTGGCTTTGTAGACATACTCCAGAACGTCAAGAGCTGGTTTAACGGCATCGTGTCTGTCAATATTGCCTTTTCTGCTCCAGTACCACCTGTGCATTGCACTTGCCAGCTTCTGAATTACCTCAATTTCAGCCTCAACTTCAGAATCCATCAATGACCCTCCAGCATGCAATAACAATCTGTCCCGCTCACCATTTAAACAGGTATAATGATTCTCAATTTGTGAGAAAGATTATCCCCTGCGGTATAGAAGGTATACAATCAAAACAAGAGCCCCTGTGATGGCCGTAATGCCAATAAGCCCGTATTCAGACCTGGATTCATCTGTAACAAAGAAGTTCGGCCTCACATCAATGTAGAACCCGCTTTCATGCTGCTCTCCTGCATATCTGAATGCATATGCCACAAAATACCTGCCCTCACGGCTGAAGGTGTAGTTCGCCTCGTAATGCCCTTTATGAGGTTTCTGGTTTACGAAGATTGTGTCAATAGCCTCATTTCTTGAAATCTCAACTGTAAGATCCTCAACGTCAATTGCTTCGAAGGTGGTGGCATTCTGAAAGTGGAAGACCATATTCACAGCTTCTCTGGATACTGGTGGCTCTGGATTTATTTCCGTGGTGACATACACTCCGTCCACCTGCCCGGAATAATATGCTGCTAGGGCTATGCCCGTAGTTATGCCCGATATCAACAGGACGATGAGCAGTATGCGGTAAATGACCATAAATAATAACGATTTACAATTATATTTAACATGTGGTGAAGGTTCTCACACCATGAGAATTAAACACCACATTTAATAAAGCCTGGATGAAGATTCTAGGCTGCCCATGGATGAACAGAAAAAGAGGTGGCTCAGATATCTGTGCAACGAGCACTCCTACAGAATTCTGGTAACGCTGATAGGCAGAGAGCTCTCTGCAAATGAGATAAGCAAAGAGTGCAACATCCCGCTTCAAACAGTTTACAGAATCCTGAAGCAGCTGGAGAACGACGGACTGATCAGGGTGAGCAGAATGAAGCTCGATGAACAGGGACACCACTACAAGATTTTTAAAGCAAGCATAACCCGGATCCTGGTGATGGTTGATGAAAATGGAGTCGAAATCAGGCTGTTTGAAGAAGATCGGGCTGAACGCCTCGCATCGTTATGGAAGAACCTCAGGGAGGTGAAATAGGTGTCCCATACCATGCTGCATCTCGTGTTGTTTATATTCAAAACTGTTGCATTCATCATAGGAATGTACATCGCTCTGCTCAGCTACCGCTCATATGTCAAGAAAGCAGACAGATCCATGCTGTTTCTGGGTGCAGGATTTGCAGTCGTATCCTTTGCAGTAATAATTGAGGGGATAATCTTCGAGGTGATGCTCTGGAATCTGGAGCTGGCCCACACAATTCAGAGCATCCTCTTCACGGTTGGCATGGTTCTGATATACCTGTCACTCAGGGAAAATTAAGGAAAACTTGGGCTTCTGAGCTCATCGCAGAATTCTCATGGCATTAAATACAGCTATCAGAGTAACGCCGATGTCTGCAAATACAGCTTCCCACATGGTTGCCATTCCGAGGGAACCAAGAGTTATGAAGAATCCCTTGACAGCCAGAGCAAAACCTATGTTCTGCCAGACTATGCGCTGCGTCCGCCTTGCTATTCTGATGGACTTCGGCACTTTAGAAGGCATGTCGTCCATTATCACAACGTCTGCCACCTCTATTGCCGCCTCACTTCCAAGCCCGCCCATGGCTATTCCAACGTCTGCTCTCGCGATGACCGGGGCATCATTTATCCCGTCTCCAGCAAAGGCAACCTTGCCATTTCTCCTTTTAAGCTCCTCCACAACCCTCACCTTATCTTCAGGCAGAAGTTCGGCATGGTACTCATCCACTCCTAGCTTGTCTGCAACCCTTTCTGCAATCTCCCTGCTGTCCCCCGTAACCATAACAACCCTGCAACCAAGCTTTTTCAGCTCCTCTATCGCTCTCTCAGCATCCTCTTTCGGCTGATCTGCCACAATGATGTAGCCTGCATAAACTCCATTCACTGCAACGTGAACGATTGTTCCTTCAACATCACATGAATCGTGCTCTATTTCCATTTCATGCATCAGAGCGTCGTTGCCGGCAATTATCGAGTATCCATTGATCTCTGCTTTTACGCCTCTTCCCGGTATCTCTTCGTAGCTTTTGACAGAGCTACGCATTTTACTGTTCCCGCCTCCTCCCTTACCTTTCTGATAAGCTTCCACCACAGACCTCGCTATTGGGTGACTGGAGTGAACCTCTGCAAGTGCAGCAAACCTCAACACGTCTTCCTGGCTAAACCCGTTCTTCGCCACCACCTCTGCAACCCTGAAGTTGCCCTTGGTAAGCGTTCCCGTCTTGTCGAACGCAACTATTCCTGCTGAGCTGAGAGCATCGATGAAGTTCGCCCCCTTTACGAGTATCCCCTCTCTCGCAGCTTTTCCAATTGATGCGAAGTAGCTCAGGGGAACTGAGAGAACGAGGGCACATGGACAGGAGATTACCAGCAGAACCAGGGCTCGGTAAATCCATGGTGTAAATGGCTCATTAAGCACAATGGGCGGAATTGTTGCCACGGCAGCAGCAAGAGCTATTACCGCTGGCGTATAGTAGCGAGAAAAGCGGGTTATGAACCTCTCCGCCATGGCTTTTCTACTGCCGGCCTCCTCCACAAGCTGAAGTATTCTTGAGACCGTTGAATCGCTGAACGGCTTTGTAACTCTGACTGTGAGCAGACCGCTCATGTTCACCATACCCGAAAGAACCTCATCTCCTTTGGCAACACTTCTCGGTTCTGATTCTCCTGTTAGAGCTGATGTATCGACAGCTGAGGAGCCTTCAATAACTACTCCGTCAAGGGGTACTCTCTCTCCGGGTCTGACCACGATTACGTCTCCAACCTTCACGTCCTCCGGTTTGACTCTGACAACCTCTCCATCAACTCTGAGATTCGCGTAGGTGGGCTTTATTTCCAGCAACGCCTTTATCGACCTGCGGGATTTTCCAACGGCTAAATCCTGGAAGAACTCCCCAATTCTGAAGAAGAGCATCACACCAACAGCTTCGGGCAATTCATGAATCAAAATGGCACCAATCGTGGCGATACTCATCAGGAAGTTCTCGTCGAATATGGCACCTTTTGTGACGTTTCTGCCAGCTTTCCAGAGTACTTTCCAGCCAGCAATGAGGTAGGCTGAAAGGAACAGACCATATTCTGCTAATGGAATTGAGTGGAGCATCTCTCCCAGCAGTATTCCTGCTACAAACAGAACCGAGGATGCAATAATCGGAACCAAGTCTTTCCTTGGGTCTTCGCCATCTCCGTGGTCGTGTGCGTCTCCGGCTTCTCCGCCATCTGCATGCTCAATCTCAACCTCTGGTTCGACTTTTTTGATTGCTTCCAGTACCTTTTCGACGTCCTCAGCATCCACGACAAGCTCTGAGGTGGAAAAGTTTACAGCGGCGAATTTCACACCTTCCTGTTTTTTCAGCTCTTCCTCAATTCTAACCGCACAGCTTGCGCAATCAAGGCCTTTCAGCCTGTACTTCTTCATCTCCCTTCACCTGCTTTCACCTGTTCTCACGCTCTTCGCCAATATGTTCCAGAGCTATGTCAAGAATAGCAGCCACGTGCTCATCGTCAAGACTGTAATAAACGTTCCTGCCCCTTCTCCTGTATTTTACCAGCTTTTTATCCCTCAGAACTCTGAGCTGATGGGATACTGCTGAAACGGACAAGCCCGTAATTGCGGAAATATCGCAGGTGCAGAGCTCATGCCTAGAAAGGGCAAGGAGAATCTTGATGCGGGAAGAATCGCCAAACGCTTCGAGAAATTCTGCCAGCTCAACAATGCGCTCGTCTGATGGTAAACTTGAAGTTACCATCTCAAGATACTCTCCGGTGCTGCCTCCACTGCAAACCGGCATTTTCTCGCTTTTTCCCATATTTGAACAATTGCTCAAATATTGTATATAATGGTTTCGAAATAGTGTCGTAAGTTAAGAGGAACGCCCAGATGATCTTTAATATTTAAGATAAAATCAAATAATGTTAAAAAAATTTACGATTTAATTTTGGTATCATATATACACAATAAATTGAAAATTATTGACTTGAGTACTTAAGTAATCGAAATAAATTTTAACACATCTATCAGTTAAGTCGTAAGTGCTGCCAATGCCCATTGAACCGATGTAACATCAAAAGGGAAATTAGAGGGAGGAAATTCGATGAGTGTAAAAAAATTAGCTGTAACGAATTTCAAAAGTTTCGAAGAGTTAGAAATAGAACTAGGTAGATTTAACGTTCTGATTGGAGGCAATGCTTCTGGAAAGTCAAATTTTGTTCAGATTTTTCGCTTTTTAAGAGATGTGGTAATTCACGGCTTAGACAACGCAATTTCCATGCAAGGAGGTGTAGAATATCTCAGAAACATGAATATTGGATCCTCTAAGGATTTCTTATTGAAAATCGATTTTGATCAGGAATTTGGAGTTGTAAGTAAAACAAAAGAGGTCGGGATAAAAATACATGAGGCGAGTTATGAATTCGTGTTGAAATTTAAAAAAAGGGGAGTTGGATATAAAATCGCTAAAGATGAGTTGACGCTTAAATGTAATTTTGTCAGGTTAGGAAAACATAAAGGAAGGATAGTTGAAAAAGAGGATTTTGGAGGGGGAGAGATAATTGTTTCTCGGACTAATGGAAAAGTTAAAGTTGAGTTAAACAAACCAAAAGCAGTGTCAATTGGAAAAGATGAGATCTACCCACCATTTTTGCAAGAACTAAGGATACCCCAAAATACACTCCTTCTTCAGACGTCGTTCTTTTTTATGCCTCCTTTGGAGGAAATTTTGAGCAATATCTCTATATACGATATCGACCCAAAATTGCCTAAAAAAGCCACTCCTATAACCGGAAAAGCTGAATTAGAAGAAGATGGTAGCAATTTATCTATAGTTCTAAAAAATATAATAGACAATAAAGAAAAAAAGAGGAAACTTTTTAATTTAATGAAAGACTTGTTACCGTTTATAGAGGACCTTGATGTTGAGAAATTTGCAGACAAATCTTTACTCTTCAAGCTACGAGAAGTGTACTCTGAAAAGCAATATTTACCAGCGTCATTGATTTCAGATGGAACTATAAACATAACCGCATTGATTATAGCACTATATTTCGAGGAAAAACCGATAACCATAATTGAAGAACCAGAACGTAACATTCATCCTCATCTAATCTCCAAAGTTGTTGATATGATGAAGGATGCATCGCAAAAGAAACAAATTATCATCACAACTCACAACCCTGAAATAGTCAAACATGCTGGTTTGGATAATCTTTTACTTGTGTCACGCAATGAAGAAGGCTTCTCAGTGATTTCTAGACCCTATGATAAGGAAGAAGTTAAAATATTCTTAGAAAATCAAATAGGTATCGAAGAACTTTATGTTCAAAATTTACTTGGGATCTAATATGGGTTGCAGAGGCCTCTTTATTTTTTTAGAAGGAGAAGATGACAAGAGATTTTTCGAAAAAATTATAGTTCCAAAGTTCGAAGAGAGATATGATTTTGTGAAAATTATATCTTATGCAAAAATGAAAAAACAGAAAATTGACGGCTTCCTTAAAAGTATCAAATCTACGGGTTTTGATTACATTTTTGTTACAGATATCAACAACAAACCCTGTGTAACTGCTAAAAAGCAAGAACTTGAAACTAAATTAAGAAATATTGACCAGGACAAGGTAGTAGTTGTTATACGAGAGATCGAAAGTTGGTATCTTGCAGGACTGGATGAATCATCTTGCAAAAAGCTTAGAATTCGTAACGTTACCAATACCAACACTATCGATAAAGAAAGATTTAATGATATAATCCCCAAATACTTTGATTCTCGAATAGATTTTATGCTAGAAATTCTCAAAGAATTCTCAACCTGTGTGGCAAAAGAAAAGAATGTATCTTTTAAATATTTCTGTAGTAAATATAATATTTAATTATTTAGATTTTAACCCCACCTTACTTCAACATCGTCAATCCTGAAATCCGGCTTTACCGCAGATTCTTCAACCGGCGTCGAATACCCGTGTCTGT
>CAZHKD010000010.1:0-27971 GCA_964533255.1 uncultured archaeon
CCGCTGTCTATGCCCTCGATAACCGTAACCTCCTTGCCGTAGCGCCTCTTGTTAATCTTTATCACGATTTGCTGCTGCTCCTTTGCCACTTCCTCGCAGACACAAAGATCTTTGGGAAGACCACATATTCTGCAGATTTCCGAAACCATCCTTCGCCTTTACCCCCTGTGGGTTCTTAATTTTTGTTGCATAATCAGGATTTTAAACTTTCGGTCAAAAGGCTCCTGATGGGATGTGGAGTATTGCCTTACCTCCCTTGTAGACCGTGATGTCTCCTCCGCTTTCCGACACCACCACCGCAACGCTTCGAGTCTCTTTTGTTATGGCCGCACAGGCAAGGTGCCTTCCGCCGAGACCGCTCCTGACATCGACATCCCGGGAGAACTTGATATACGTGCCGGCAGAAACTATAATCCCCCTCTCATCAACAACGAACACTCCATCAAGCTGGGCAAACTCCATTACGCTCTCCCAGGTGTCAGGATTTGTTATATTTCTCGTCTCCTCCGCATGGCCGTGGAACGGGTTGATGACGAGCTGCTTCGACCTCTTCAAAACCCTCTTCACGTCCCCGATGACGAATGCCGTTCCAACCTTCTTGCCCTCTCTCCCCTTCTGTGATAACGCCATCGCCATGCTGATTACGCTCTTCAATACCTCCGGCCTCACGATGTCGCTGCACTCCCTCAGAACCCTCTGAAGGCTGCTCTCCTTAACCTCAAGCAGCAGTATGCCCTTTACGGTCTCGAGATTCAGAACCACCACCGCCCTCTCGCCGGCTATCCCCTTGAGGGACATGAACTGGGAGATGTATTCCCTGAGGTGGCTGACTGACTCTATGCTCTCCTCAACTCCCTTGCTGAATTGATTCTCAAGAGTTAAACTCCCCTCAATTGAGGATATTCTGTTTTCAAGCATGAACGCATAGCTCTGAGGCGCAGAGTACACAATAACTCCGTCAAGCTCACCCTCCGCGACACCATCCTTCGATATCACCACGACAAAACCAATGCCCCTTTCCTTTGCGAGGTCTATCGCGTATTTCAGCAGATTTTTAACCACACAGTATTTTGATAAAACAGTGAATTTTAATTTTATCCCCACCCGCTTCTCACTCCCCTGTGCCCACCTGCCACCAGCCCGCCTCAGGGCGACGACCGGTAAAATACAGCTAAGGTTAAATAATGCACTTGTAGAGGCATTGAGGGGTGATGCGGTTTGATGAAAAGGTTGCTGGTTCCAACAGATTTTTCCGAGCATTCAAAAAAGGCTCTGAAATGTTTGAAATACCTGAAAAACGCCGGAGTTGAGGAAGTAACGTTTATCCACGTCATAGACCTCAATAAAGTGGTTGGAGTGGCGTCGGGAGTGGACATCTCGTCAATAATAGGTGAGTACGAGAAGGAGAGCTACGAGCAGTTGGAGGAATTCGTGTCCTACGCAGCAAATCTCGGCTTGAAATCAAATTACACGTCCCCAATCCCGGTGGGGAGCCCAGTGGATGAGATTGTCAGGCATGCTGAAGGGTATGATGCAGTGGTCATGGCGTCGAGGGGCAAGGGAGTTCTATCTGAGCTGCTGCTTGGGAGCGTTTCTGAGGGTGTCGTAAGGCGGTCACCCATTCCGGTTCTCGTGGTGAAGAAAAGGTGCGAAAACCTCTTTGGCAAAATCCTGTTCTGCTGTGATTTCTCAGAGCTGTCGAAGGAAATGGTTCCCCACATCATGGAATTTGCAAAGAATGGGGGGAAAGAAGTCGTGCTTCTGCATGTGCTTGAAAGCGATGAAGAGCTGCCGGAGGAGAAGCTTGAAGAGCTCAAAGAGCTGGAGAAGGAATTTGAGGACTCAGGGATAAACTGCCACGTGGTTATAGGAGGCGGTACCCCCTACAAGGAAATACTGAAGGTGGCTGACGAGGAAAAGGTGACACTCATAACTCTCGCGTCCGTCGGACACGGCTTTGCATCCGGTCTGCTGCTGGGGAGCGTTGCGGAAAGCGTGGTCAGAAGGGCGAAGGTTCCTGTATTTGTGTTCAAAAAATGATCCTCACAACCTCCCGAAAGCCGTCCAGAAAAACCAGGAGGCTTGCGAAGGTACTGGCCAGGTTCATGAACTGGAGGTATATGAACAGAGGCAAGCTCAGCATGGATGACATCTTCGAAATGCTGGAAAATGAGAGTCTGGCGATAATCAACGAGGTAAAGGGCAACCCGGCTTTTTTGACAATTTTTAACCATAAAAAAGAGATTTTGCTTAGACTTCGTTTCAACGTTGGCGATGTAAACAAACTCAAGATGAGCAGAGACGCCGTGGTCTTCAGAGGTAACCCTCCTTTCGATCCGCTTCTTCTTGAAGCCATGCCCCTGAGCAAAGCCGGACTGAAGCTCACCCGAAAGGTGGAATGGAGAAAAGAAGTGGTGGTTAAAAAGGCTGGCGATTCATACATTCTGAAGTTCGTCTATGACGGGAAGCCCGTAATAAACCTCAGGGTGCTGAATGTGTATGAGGGCAAGGGTAGAAGTTGAAGGAGAGCCAGAAGTTCTGGCCATAGTCCAGCAGAGTCTGGTGGAGAGAGACGAAGGGAGGAGTGATGCAAAAGTTTATTTAGACCACGGAAGGCTTGTTATTGAGATTGAAGCCCCGGACATCGTAGCCCTCAGGGCGGGTCTGAACGGATATCTCAGGTTGATAAAAGTTGTTAAAGACGTTGTCGAGGTGTTAGCATGAGTGAGTTGCCACCGCAGATTCAGAATATGGTTGCCCAGCTTCAGCAGCTTCAGCAGCAGCTTCAGGCAGTGGTGTCCCAGAAGGCACAGCTTGAGTCCATGCTTAAAGAGACTGAAGATGCCATAGAAGAGGTTGAGAAGAGCGCCGAAGGAAGTGCAATATTCAAGGCTGTAGGAAACGTGCTGGTTAAGGCTGATAAAGAGGAGGTGCTGAAAGAGCTGAGGGAAAAGAAGGAGACCACAGAGATACGAATAAAGTCCCTGGAGAGGCAGGAAGAGAGGCTCAAGGAGAGACTTGTAGAGCTGCAGAAAAAACTCCAGTCCATTCTGTCCCCTCAGGCTGGCTAGCAGTTATTAAGTTCCGGCTTGATTTATTTACATGTTGATTTATTTTACAGTTTTATCTGCTCAGCCACCCGAAAGGAAGCTTTCCTTCGTCTTAGCCCTTCTGAAGTTCCACACTGGCCTGCTGACGTGCTTTATTGCCCTGTTTGCCCTCCTCCTCGGTTTTTACGGCTACCTGATTTTCGCAGCACTTCTCGGCATGGGAGTGCATCTTATGATAAGCGGATACAGGGATGGGAAGAAGCTGAGGGAGTCCTGATGGAGGCCACCTGCAGCTCCGGCAGCTACGCCGCCACAGGATCGGGGTGAAACCCTGATTGCTAATTTTACCACCCCACCATGCACATAATGTTAACATTCATGCACAGTGATTAGCATAAGTTTTTAATCATTAAATATTTAGAAAACAAGTCCATGGAAGTTCAGGCAGCCAAACACACTGCGACCTTCACCCGGTTTGAGAAAATAATTGTCCTGATCGCCGCTGCAATCGGATGGTCGCACGATGCCGTTGGGCTCACGCTCCTCAACTTTCTGGCTGAGCCAATAATGCAGGAGTTCAACGTCACAACGCTGGAGGTGGGATTCGTCTTTTCGGCCCAGTACATACTCTCCATTTTCGGTGCCATGCTCTTTGGCGAGCTTGGAGACAGGTTCGGCAGAAAAAACGCCCTCATACTCTCCATCCTGTGGGTTGTGTTTTTCAGCGTCCTCTCGGCCTTTGCCCCCAGCTTCTGGGTGCTTGCAGCTCTCAGGCTCATATCGGGCATGGGAGTCACCTGGGGTCTTGCATTCACCTACATAAGCGAGGTGTATTCGCCGAAGAGAAGGGGGCTTTTCGGCGGCATCATACATGCAACGTTCATCTTCGGCCTCATCATATCTGCCCTCACCGTCTCCTACATCTACCCTGCCTACGGCTGGAGAGCCAGCTTTTTTGTGACCCTCTACCCTCTGCCATTCCTCCTGCTCTTTGCAAAGTACCTTCCAGAATCGAGAATCTGGGAGAGGCACACCCAGGATGAGGGAGTTCAGAGAATCAGGCTTGGCGAAATCGTCAGAAACAGGTACTTCCTGAAGCTTATGGTTCTCAGCACGTTCCTCTTCTGGCTTGCCGAGTTTGCATACCACGCAATCGTGGACTGGTCGCCCACATTCATCATCAGAAAGTTCGGATACGCTCCAGAAAAAGCCAGTTTTCTTGTCATGCAGATTTCCCTTGTGGCCCTGGTGATTCTCCCGCTTGTGGGCTTCATCAGCGATTACATAGGGAGGAGAAAGAGCTTCGCCTTCTCCGCACTTCTCGGACTCACCGGAAGTGTGATGCTGGGATATTTCACACTGGTAGACTTCAGGCTTGAGATGGCCATCGCATCCCTGTTCATAATCCCGCTTGGATTCGGCTCCCACGCCCTGTTTGGGGTGTGGAGCAGCGAGCTCTTCCCGACAAAGGTTAGAGCGACAGCCACATCAGTCATATTCAGCGTTGCAAGGGGGCTGTCATTCGGTGGCTTCATCGTTGGATACATGGCAACCTTCGCCGAACTCATTTACGGAATGCTTCTTGGCGGCATTGCCTTTGCCCTCATGGCTGTCCTGCCCTGGTTGCTTCCGGAAACCAAGGGGAAGGACCTTGAGGACTTTTAAAAGGAGGTGAGAAAGGTGAATGGAGCGGAACTTGTGGCTAAAGCTCTGGTAAACGAAGGAGTTAAAAGCGTTTTTTCATTACCCAGCGGGGAAGTCCTGCCCTTATGCGAATTTCTCAGAGATGAGGGGGTCAGTGTCATATTCGCCAGACACGAGCAGGCTGCTGGAAACATGGCCGAGGGGTATGCAAGGGTGACCAGACATGCTGGCGTCTGCATCGTTCCAACCGGTCCCGGGCTCGCAAACCTGATGCCAGCCTTAGCGCAGGCATATCACTCATGCAGCCCGGTGATAGCAATTGCCGGCCACACAAAGTTCGAAAACTTTGACAGAAATGCCTTCGAGGAGATTGATGGGGCTTCGTGGGTGAAGGACTACACGAAATGGGCGAAGATGCCCATCTTCACCGACAGGCTGCACGAATACGTCCAGGAGGCCTTCAGACACGCAATGAGCGGTAAGATGGGGCCAGTTTTGCTGGAGATTCCCAAAGACGTCCTAAATGCAGAATTTGATGGCGAAATTGAGCTCAAACCCCCTGAAAACTACCGGTTCACCGGCAGGATAACCTGCCAGCCAGAGCACATAAGGCAGGCAGTAAACCTGCTGAATCAGGCCGAAAAACCTGTGATTGTTGCTGGCAGCGGAGTTTACTGGGCAAAGGGTGAGGATGAGCTGCTGAGGCTTGCTGAAAGGCTGTCAATTCCGGTAGCGGTGAACGGCATGGCTTTTGGCAGCATACCCACCGATCACCGGCTTTTCATCGGCCCTGCCCCCGGAAACATGATTCTGAGAGAAGCCGATCTGGTGCTGGTGATCGGAACGAGGCTCGATGAATTCCTGGGGTTCGGTGTTAAGCTGTTCTCAAAGGATGCAAAGCTCATTCAGGTGGACATAGACTGGACTCAGATTGGAAAGAACAGGTACGTGGATCTGGGAATGGTGAGCGACGCCAGAGCCTTCCTTTCAGCCATGCTGGAGTACGCTGACAGGGTGAGAGGCTTTTCGGAATGGGCTGAAACCGCATCCACCATGGCCCGGAACCTCAGACAGTACCTTGACTCATCAGACGGCGAGACCACGCCCATCAAACCCCAGCAGATGATGAGGGAGCTTTCCGGGATTATAGGGGGAGATGACATCGTCATTCTCGACGGCGGTGAGACCACTGCGTGGGGTCTGCTCTACCTGAAAGCCAGGAAAGCCGGAAACGTCTTCAATTCCCAGGGCGAGCTCGGACATCTTGGCGCTGGAGTCCCCATGGGAATAGCTGCAAAGGCAGCCTATCCGGAGAAGAGGGTTTTCGTTGTAACGGGAGACGGGAGCTTCCTCTTCAACGGCTGCGAGATGGACACGGCTGTCAGGCACAATCTGCCGGTTGTGGTGATAGTGGCCAATGACGGCGCCTGGGGGATGGTCTGCCACACCCGCTATTTATCGACGGGCTCAAAGGAGAGGGCGAGCTTTGGCACAATTCTGAATGAGAGGGCCAGGTACGACAAATTTGCAGAAAGCTTTGGAGCTTACGGGGAGATGGTGGAGAGGCCAGGAGAACTCGGCGAGGCCGTGAAGAGAGCACTTGACTCCGGACTGCCGGCGGTTATTGACGTGAGGGTGTCTCTTGAGGAGCTCTCACCCCTCGCCTACATGCTGGCAGGAATTGAGGGGTAGGTGAGCGAGGTGAAGGGATGGCTCTGCTGATTACAGGCGGGACGGGTTTTCTGGGCTCGTTTCTGGCGAGAAAGCTCATTGAGATGGGAGAGAAAGACCTTGTTCTCTTTGACATCAACCCAAACACCTCCAGGATAAAGAGATTCGCCGGCAAAGTTAGCCTGGAGGCAGGAAATGCTGCATCCTGGACAGACCTCATCCAAGTCTTCAAGAAATACGACGTGTCCACCGTATTCCATACAGCTGCCGAGCTCTCCATCAGAGCCGAAAAATCCCGGTACGATGCCTTCAGAACCAATGTTGAAGGTACTTTCAACATCCTGGAACTCTCCAGAATGTTTGACGTAGATAGGGTTGTTTTCACCAGCAGTCTCTCGGTTTTCGGCCCCAGAAGCATGCCCGTTTCCGAACACTCCTGCAGAGACCCCACAACCTTCTATGGCGCAACAAAAGCCTGTTCCGAAATACTCGGAACCTTCTACAGCCACGCCCACGGTCTTGAGTTTACGGCGGTTCGCTTTCCCACACTGATGGGGCCCTACAGGAGGGGGATGGGAGCCTCGGTCACCTTCTCATCCTTCATCGACGATGCGGTCATTTCAGGAAAGGCCGTCATAAGGCTGCCCCCCGAAACAAAAAACCCCGTCCTCTACATCAGGGACGCTGTAGACTTGCTCTATCTGATCTACAAATCCAGGAGAGTTTCTCCCCTTTACAACGTGGGCGGCGTTCCCGTGTCACTCTCAGACCTGGTGGAGGCGGTCAGAGCCCGGGTACCAGGTTTCATTCCGGAATTCAGGGTTGATGCCGCTTCCCAGCAGATTGCACGGGAGTGGACGGCGCTGACGGAGATGGCCATAAAAACGAATCTGATTGAAAAATACAGGGAAATAAAGGAGCTGAACTGGCGAATCAGGTTTGATTCTGCTGACAGGATAGTTGAAGACCACGTGGGCTTCCTGAGGTCGGAGCTCGGGAGGTGATGAAATGAACGTGAGGAACGTCCTGATTGCCGGCAGCGGTTTGATGGGGCAGGGAATAGCCATAGAGATGGCCAGGGGTGGCTGTTCTGTGACGCTTTACGACATCAGCCAGCAGGCCCTCAGAGATGCCAGGAGCACGCTCGAAACAACTCTCGCAGTCATGGAGGAGCATGGAATGGCTGACAGAGCCCTTCTGAACAGAATCAGCTTCACAAACGCCCTTGAAGAACGAAACTACGACCTCGTCATAGAGGCCGTCACTGAAGACGTGGAGGTAAAGAAATCTGTTTTCCAGCAGCTGGAGGCAATAGCTGGACACGACACGCCAATCTGCACCAATACCTCCCTGATGAGGGTTGACGAGCTCTCAAGCTTTATTTCCGTTAAAAGCAGATTCCTCGGGCTTCACTGGATGAACCCGCCCTACGTCATGCCGCTGGTGGAGATAATCAAAACCGAGCACACCGATGAAGATATAGTCCGTTCCCTCAAAGGGTTTCTTCAGGAAAAGCTCGGGAAAATCGTTGTCGTTTGCCTGAATCAGTCCATGGTGAATAGATTCAGCGCAGCGGTACTGGCTGAGGCATCAAGGATTATGGAGGACAGCAGAGTGGATTTCCAGGACATAGACACAGTCTGGCGCCACCATCTTGGTGTACTCTACACCCTCTTCGGCCCCTTTGGAAACCTGGATTACATTGGCCTGGACACCGTTCTCCTGGCATCCAGGTACCTCCACCAGCTTCACGGAGATGAGAGGCTGAAACCACCCGGATGGCTGATAGAGAAGGTGGAAAGGGGAGAGCTGGGGATAAAAACGTCAAAGGGAGTATATCAGTACAGCAAACCGTTTCAGGAACTGCTAATGGAAAGATTCGTCAGGATCAGGAAGTTTCTCCAGCTCCTGAAAGAGATTTCAGACCTGGAGGGCTAGGGTTGAACCTGCCACTTGACGTGTCAGGCATTCTCCTGCTGAGCCTATTCACCTCTCTGGCCTTTACGGTCAGAGTTGTTACCGGCTTCGGCAGTGCAATCCTCCTCTCACCCCTTTTCTCGAATTTTCTCCCCCCAAAGGACGTGGTTGTTCTCATCATCCTGCTCGAATCCCTCATCAACCTTGTGTTTGTGACCAGAGAAAAAATCAGGTTCTCCCTCGGCGGAGTTTATGCCGGAGCGTTCCTGGGCATTGCTGCGGGAATAGTGCTCTTTGGACTCATATCCCAGAAAATAGCCGGGCTGATTATTGGCGTGAGCATGGGGGTTCTTTCCCTGATGATGCTGGCCGGGGTTAGGTTCCAGATTAAAAACGAGGGCTTGCTCTTTCTGTCTGCTGGCTTGGTAAGCGGATTCATGGGGGTGCTGACAGGAGTGAACGGCCCCCAGATAGTGCTTGCTCTCACAAATCAGGGCTACGATGCCGGCTTTGTCAGAATCTTCATAATAACCTACCTGATTGTGATAGACTCGATAATTCTCCTGGCCTTTGTTGCACTGGGATACCTCGGACCGGACACCCTGATTCTGTTCCTGATTCTAACCCCCTTTGTGGCAACTTCCTACATCATCGGAAAGAGAATAGTCTGGGGCATGGGGAGCGAGAGGCTGAGGAAGGCGATACTTTCGGTGGTTTTCATCTCCTCAGTGTCACTGGTTTTCAGATTTCTGAGTAATGGAGGGATGTGATGCTGAAATTCCGGCTTTCCTTTGTCAGAGACGTGTACTTCGGATGGAATTCCATATCCCAGCTGAAAGGAGCGATTCAGAGGATGAGAGGGGAAAAGGTGCTCGTAATCACGGGAAAGCACGTGGGGAAAAAGGTTGTTCCACACCACATCTCCCCCGTCCTGAATTCCTTTCACTTCGAGGTCTGGGACGGTGTTGCGCCAGAGCCTGACGTGGAGGTGGCGGAAGCAGCCAGGGATTACGTAAGGGAAGGCAAATTCGACGTGGTTGTGGGAGTTGGAGGTGGTAGTGCCCTGGACACAGCCAAAATAGCCGCCTGCTTAGCACATGCTGACGGGGCCGTGGAGAGCTATGCTGACAGGGAGCTTCCCCAGAGGAAAATCAGCTTAATTCTCTGCCCCACCACTGCCGGGACAGGTTCAGAAGTGACAAACCTGGCGGTTTTAGAGCTGGAAACCCCTGAAAATACCAAATTCAAGCATGTGTTTCAGCATGACTCCCTCTATGCCGATGCAGCCATAGTAGACCCTTCCCTGACCCTTTCAGCGCCGCCCTCCGTAACGGTCAGCGCAGCTCTTGATGCGCTCTGCCATGCCATCGAGGCTTACGTGTCCACCGGCTCAAATCCCTTCACAGACATGCTGGCAGCCCGCTCAGTCAGCGACATCTGCATGGCACTGAAGGAAGTCTCTTCCGGCAAAAATGGGGAGGCGAGGCAGAAGATGTCCCTGGCAGCGTTACTGGCAGGAATCGCATTCAACAACGCCGGCACAAATCTGGGGCACGCTTTAGGATATGCTCACTCCCACCTGCATGGCAGCCCCCATGGAATTTCCGTGGCTGTAACCATGCCCTACGTCCTGCAGCACAACGCCCCGTCCTGCCTGGAAAAACACATAACCATCGCAAGGCTCTTGGGAGAGAGCGTGGATGGTCTGAAGCCCCTGGACGCTGCGCTTAAATCCGGAACCGCCTTTTTAAAGCTTCTGGAAGAGCTTGGCGCTCCCACAAGGCTTTCTGATCTGGGCGTTCTGGAAGCCCATGCACCGGAAATAGTGGACAGGATATTTCTGAGCAGGAAACACGTCTCCAGAAACCCGAGAGAGGTGAGGGAAGATCAGATGCTGAAGCTTGTGAAGGATGCCATTCAGGGCAATCTGCGTGCATCACAGCGAGGCTGCTAGCCTCTTTCTGAAAATCAGGGAGAAGCCGTTGACGGTGATGGCGTCAACCTGCATGGAGTAATCGCCTGAGTAGTATTTCTCGTAAACATACCTTATCAGCTCCAGATGGATTTCTGAAACCTTCACGCTCCTCATGTCGTGGTAGAACACGAAGTTGAGGCTGTCCTCAAACCTCTGTATCTCCATGTGCTCGCCCCTGTTGAGTATGGTCCAGAGTTTTTTAACGTTCTCTAAGAATTCCTCCAGGCTCAGCTGGCTCAGGGGCTTTTTTGAGATGTATTTTATCGCCATCTCTATCATGCTCTCCTGGACGGCTTTGTCAGCGAACCCCTCCACCAGACGCGTGTAGTGGTCCTTTGCACATATCGTAAAATTGAGCTCCTTAACAAAGTTCAGCAGGGTAAAATCCTCCTGAGATAGCTGCCTATCAACCTCTGTTTGATTCAGGCTCTCAATTGCAGCCTCTATAACAGCGCTAACTGTCCGATACCTCCCCTTTAGCTCTTCTATTTTCCTGTAGGTTTCTGGAGAAACGGTGGTGTGCAGTCTAACTTTACGCATGGTTCAATCAGCAAAGAGGCTGTCTTAAATCTTGTGCTCCTCTCGCTTTACCGTGGGTGTCAAAAATACGGCAAAGCCTTCTTTTTCTCTATAACCCGTCGCAACGACGTGCTCCTACGAAGTCTGGGGCGCGGTTATGCTGATGGCAACCCCGCAATCCTTACGCCGGGTGAGTTAGAAAAAGATATATATCAAAAAGTAGTGGTTAGACCACTGACCTTAGGAGGTGAGATATTGGCACTTAAAAAAGTCCATTTGCATGATGTGAAGGACAATGTTGCGGTTGCTTTGGAAGACCTTGAACCGGGTGACAGAATTTCTGTTGAGAAAAATGGGAGGAAGGTTGAGGTTATCGTCAGGGAAAGAGTGCCTTTCGGGCACAAAGTCGCCTTGGAGACAATTGATGCTGGTAACAGGGTGGTGAAGTACGGAGAGCTAATTGGCATCGCCTCAAAAAAGATCGAGGCCGGGGAACACGTACACACTCACAATGTGAAGAGTCTGAAATTTACATGAGGTGTGGTGTTATGTCGGAGATTGAGTTTTTGGGTTACAAAAGAGAGGATGGTAGTGTAGGTGTAAGAAATCATGTGGCATTGATTGCGGTGGACCATGCCGGGGCACCTGTCGTAGAGGGGGTCAGCAAGCTCGTCAGGGGAACGATTCCAGTTTCTCACCAGTACGGGCGGCTCCAGTTCGGCGAAGACCTGGAACTAACCTTTGAGACTCTAATTGGCACGGGGTGCAACCCCAATGTGGCCGCAGCTGTCGTCGTTGGAATAGAGCCAAACTGGACGCAGAAGGTGGCCGAAGAGATAGAGAGAAGGTCAAAAAAGCCCGTGAGGGCCGTACACGTAATAGGCAAGGGAACGATAGACGCCATCAGAGATGCCGCAAAATACGCCAGGGAACTGGTTTCATGGGCCAGTGAAATACAGAAGGAGCCCTGCAGGATTTCCGATCTGATTATCGGGGTCAAGTGTGGCGCTTCTGACACGACATCGGGCATAGCTTCAAACCCCGTTATTGGAGTTGTGGGCGAAAAAATAGTCGACATGGGAGGGACATTCATATTCGGGGAAACTACGGAGTTGGCAGGAGGGGAACACATAATCGCTGAGAGGTTTGCCGACGAGCGGGAAAGAGAGAAGTTTCTTGAAGTGTTTAACAGGTATCTGGAATTTGCAAAGTCCAAGGGCGTAGACATTATGGGTTCCCAGCCAACTCAGGAAAACATCGCAGGCGGTTTGACAACAATAGAGGAAAAGGCTCTGGGAAATATCCAAAAAGTTCCGAACAGACCTATTCAGGGTGTGTTAAAGCCCGCTGAAAGGCCGCCAGGCAAGGGTCTCTGGTTCATGGACACCAGCTCCAGCGCCCAAGAGCAGGTTACTCTGCTGGCGGCGGCGGGTGCAGCCATTCATCTCTTCTCAACCGGACGAGGGAACCCAGTCGGGCACCAGATCGTTCCCGTCATCAAGATCACCGGAAACCCCGTAACTGCTGAAAAAATGAGGGACAACATCGATGTGGATGTGAGTGACATAACGAAAGGCCAGATATCAGTGCGAGAAGGGGGAGAGAGGGTTTTTGAATTTATGCTCAAGGTGGCGTCAGGCAAGCTAACCGCAGCAGAAATACTTAAGCACGATAATTTCACAATAAATCGACTGTATCCTTCCATGTAAACCATTAACCCTTTTTTTAGACATGGTGAGTGTAATGGAGAAACTGTATCGGTTGATTGAAGAGGTATGCGAAAAGCTGTATGTCTCAGCTTTAAAGGAGGTGCCCGGTGACATTCAAACAGCTTTGAAAAAAGCCCATGAGGGCGAGGAATCTGAAACCGGAAGAATGGTTCTGGAAACCATCTTGAGGAACATTCAGGTTGCAAAGGAAAACGACGTAATTGTCTGCCAGGATACCGGCACGCCTGTGTATCTGGTTGAGGTCAGCCCAGACGCAACACTGAACCTCAGAAGAGTATACGGGGCCATTTATAGAGGGACGAGCAGAGCCACACGTAACTACAACCTCAGACCAAACTTGCTTGACCCCCTCACCAGAGAGCTGAGGGGAGATAACGTGGGTAAAGGTGTCCCCGTGGTCCATTTCGAATATCAGGATAATCTCGACTCTCTCATAAAGATAACCTGCGTGCCGAAAGGCTCTGGATCGGAGAATCAGAGTTTTCTTAGAATGCTCACCCCCGCAGATGGCGTCGCTGGCGTTAAAAAATTCATCCTCGAGTGTATTCTTGAGGGAGCTTCCAAAGCCTGTCCTCCCGTTATCGTGGGAGTTGGCATAGGTGGAACCTTTGATGAGTGCGCCTGGCTGGCAAAGAAAGCTGCAACAATGCGCCGGATAGACGTTCCGAATCCAGACGAGAGACTACAGAAACTCGAGCTTGATCTTCTGAATGCTATTAACAGAACGGGTATAGGGCCAATGGGTCTGGGAGGCAAATATACGGCCCTGGCAGTAAACGTGGAGGTTGCAGATACCCACATCAGCCAGCTACCCGTTGCTGTGAATATCCAGTGCTGGAAAGGACAGAGGGCTCAGGCGTCGATTCTCGATACCTTCGAAATCGAATACACAGTGTAATTTTGAGGTGATGTGGATGGAATACGTACTTGAAACCCCCATAACCAAGCAGGAAGTGCGGAAGCTCAGGGTTGGTGATGTGGTATATTTGAACGGCAGGATAATCGGAATTAGAGACGCCACTCAGAGAAGGATCTTTGACGAAGGCGTCGAACCGCCCCTGAACCTGAAAGATCAGGTCGTCCTTCACACCGCACCAAACGCGAGGAAAGAGGGTGGGAGATGGCACAAGATCTGCATCGGAACCACCACGAGTACGAGGATGGAAAAATACTCGCCAGCGCTTATCGAAAAGTATGGAGTTAGCGGAATAATAGGGAAGGGAGGGTTGCTGAGGGGAAGCCTGAACGCAATGAAGAAATTTGGAGCAGTCTATTTTTCAATTGTTGGTGGAGCTGCTGCCCTTGAAACAGCCCAAATAGAGGAGATCGAGGAGGTTTACTGGGAGGATTTGTTCCCTGAGTGCCTCTGGGTTTTCCGCGTAAGGGATTTCGGGCCACTCATAGTGTCCATGGATTCACATGGCAACAGCATCTACGAGAGAGTGATTAATGAGGCAAGGTCAAAGCTGCCGGAGATTCTGAAAGACCTAATTCAGGGGTGATCAAACTGGACGCAATTCACCACGATGTGCTGATACTTGGAACCGGACTCGCAGGTCTGAGAGCAGCCATCGAGGTGCTGAAGGCGAGTAACGACAGGTTGAGCGTCGGAATACTCTCAAAAGTTCACTTAATGCGATCGCATTCAGTTGCTCCAGAAGGCGGTGCTGCGGCAGTTTTGTCTGATAAAGATAGCTTTGACCAGCATGCCTACGACACGATCAAGGGCAGCGATTTTCTGGCGGATCAGGACGTGGTTGAGGAGTTCGTCAGAAGATGTCCGGAAGAGATACTCCAGCTGGAGCACTGGGGTTGCCCCTGGAGCAGGAACGAAGACGGCTCCATTGCTTTACGCCTCTTTGGCGCTCACGAGGTTCCCAGAACGGTGTTCGCTGAAGACAGAACGGGGCATTTCTTAATGCGGACGCTGTACGATACCCTTCTCAGATACCAAAACTTTACCAGATACGACGAATTTTTTGCTGTTTCGCTGATAGTCGATGACGGGAAGTTTAAGGGTCTGTTTGCACTGAACAGGAAAGATTCGTCACCCGCTTTTTTCGAAGCCAGGGCGATAGTTCTGGCAACTGGCGGGCTGGGAAGGCTCTGGGAGTTCACAACCAACGCCTACACGACAACCGGCGACGGCTTTGCGATGGCGTTCAGGGCAGGAATACCGCTGAAGGACATGGAATTCGTTCAGTGGCTCCCCACCTGCATGGTTCCTCACGGAATTCCCGCAACAGAAGCGCTGAGAGGTCATGGTGCCGTATTGCTGAACTCCGAAGGAGAGAGATTCATGAAGAAGTACGCACCGGAGAAAATGGACCTCGCAGCAAGAGACATTGTGTCCAGAGCCATTATGCAGGAGATTATGGAGGGCAGAGGTTACAGAGGTCCGGGGGGCATGGACTGTGTGATGCTGGATGCAAGACCTGTAGGGGAAGAGAAGCTACTGACGATTTACCGCACTTTCGTTGAGAACGCCAGAGATTTCCTCGGAATAGACCCCCTTGAGGAGCTCGTACCCGTGAGACCTGCAGCCCATTTTTCGATGGGAGGAATAGACGTCGACATAGATATGAGAACGGAGGTTCCGGGCGTGTTTGCTGCAGGAGAGGTGGCGTGTGCGAGCATTGACGGTGCAAACAGGCTTGGAAGCAATTCTCTGCCCATGTGCCTGGTTACAGGGGCGATCGCAGGCAGGAACGCTGCGGCCTATGCAATGGAGAGCAAAGAGACACCAAAGCTGCCAAAAGAAAAGGTAATTCATGAGGTGAACCACATCGACAAGATCGCGAATAATGACGGAGCTTACAGTGTCTATTCTTTGACAAAGAGGCTACAAAGGACCATGGAGGACCACGTACATGTATTTCGCAATGAAAAAGGCCTGGTTGAAGCTTTGAAGTCAATAAAACAACTGAAAAAGGATTATGAGAACATTCGCCTGTCTGACTCTTCAAAGGCTTTTAATGTGGAGCTCACTCATGCGATTGAACTCGGATTTATGCTGGATGTTGCAGAGGTCATAGTTACGAGCGCCCTGATGCGGAGAGAGTCCCGTGGCGCCCATTACCGAACGGATTTTCCGGTTCGTGACGATGCGAACTGGTTGAAGCATACGGTGGCGAGGCGCACGGCAGACGGTGTTGAAATCTCTTACAAGCCCGTCAACATAACAAAATGGAAGCCCGAAGAGAGGAAGTACTGAGTGGTGGGTAATTATGGATGTGGTTCTGAGAGTGCTCCGTTTTGACCCGTCAAAGGATGAAAAACCGTACTTTCAGGAGTACACTGTCCAGACAGACAGGTACACAAGGGTTCTTGAGGCGCTCATCTGGGTGAGGGAGAACATCGATCCAACCCTCAGCTTCAGATACTCTTGCAGAATGGCCCAGTGCGGCTCCTGCGGGATGCTGATAAACGAAGTACCCAGACTGGCATGTAAAACCCTGATTAATGACCTGAAAAGTGATGTTGTAACCATCAAGCCTCTGCCCAAGTACCGGGTAATTAAAGATTTGATTGTGGATATGGGCAGTTTCTTCGAAAAGCACAGGGCAGTTAAACCATATTTGATACGTCTGGACATGCAGGAACAGGAGGCACCCACTGAATTCTACACCCAGTACCCGCACGAGCTGAACAAATATCTCAATTACGGCTACTGCATAATGTGCGGATTGTGCTCGTCCGCATGTCCAAATTTCGATAGCTCCTGGCAATACCTGGGCCCACAGGCGCTTGCGCAGGCGTACAGGTACACAGCAGACTCCCGGGATCAGGGGTTTGAAGCCAGAGTCGGTGTGCTTAACTCGAATTCCGGCGTCTGGAGGTGTCACTTTGCGGCGGAGTGCAGTGAGAGCTGTCCAAAAGGTGTGGAGCCTGCCCAGGCCATTCAAATGCTCAGGAGAGCCCTCATCACATTTTCACTGCGAAAGAGCCTGAGGATGTCCAGGAAGAAAAGAGTCGGATAACTCTTTTAGCCCAGCAATAGCTTTATCCCGATAATCAATATCGCGAGAAGCACAATGCTCCTGAACTGTTCCTGGTCAATCCTTTTGTTAAGGGCGTTCCCGATAATGCCTCCTGAGATGATCAGTGGTGACGTGGCCAAAACCAGCAATACAACTTCAGCCGTTAGTATTCCAATTCCCACATACGTCAGCATTTTCAGAAGGTTGACAATGGCAAAAAAGACCACCAGAGTTCCGACAAAGCTCCTCTTATCAGATTGACTCCTGAGGAGATATATTGACATGATTAGGCCTCCGGCGTGAATGATTGTGCTCGCTGCACCACCTAAAAAACCAAAGAGCCCCGTGATCTTCCTGTCATCTACGGAGTTACTGGAGCGCAATCCACGGACTCCATCTCTCAAAATTCTTCCTCTAGCAAGGCTGTATGACGACATCACCACCGCAAAAGCTCCGACCCATATTTTGAATACCTCATTGGGCGTTATTTTTACAACGATCCCGCCAAGTAACACTCCAATCAAAGCAGAAGGAATAAGGAGCATTAATTCGGCCTTATTCCACTCTCTCCAGTAATTTTTAATACCAACTACGTCAGAGATGAGCATTGCGGGGGCCCCAAGTCCCAGAGCGATTTTGGAGGATAAGGTTAGGGAAAGAAGTGTTACTAAAAAAATTCCTGAACCGATTCCAACACCGTTTTTAATTACAGCGGAGCCCGTTACCGCCAGCAGTATTATCACAAGCTGGGAGAACTCAAGACCGAGATTCATGCACCAATCCCTTCCTTCTGGTGAAAATCACTGGCAGAATTAGCCCTATCAGGATTATTCCCAGGCCCATCAAGTCACCCTGGATTCTGTCCGCCATTACCGGGAATATGATGATGAGACCGCCCACTGCGAAAAGGACTCTGGTGAATTTATTTTCGATGGGCCAGGAAAATACGCTCGCTTCAAATGCTATAACTGCTACGACCAGCAGAATGAAGTCGAGGAGGATGTCGAATGGTGTACCCATCAGCAAAATCGCCGGATGCAGCACGTATCTGATCGGGATTATGAAGCTGGGGAGCACCATTTTCATTGCCAGTAGCGCAGTTTTAATCGGGTCTCCTTGAGAGACGTTTGCTGCTGCATAGGCTGCCAGTGCCACCGGAGGGGTAATAGTTGAATATATGGCGAAGGTAAATACGTAAAAATGAGCCGGCAACTTTTCAACGCCTGAGGTTATCAGGGCTGGGGCAATTAGAGATGCGGCGAGAATGTAGGCTGCTGTTGTTGGCATCCCCATGCCCAGTATTACGGCAAGAAATGCGGCAGCGAAGAGTAGCAGTATGACGTTCCCTTGGCTGAAGTCGATGAGCAGCTTTGAGAAAGAGACGCCCAGTCCAGTCACTGTGAGGATCCCGACGAAAAGTGACGCCACACCGGTGGCCATAGCGATCATTGTCGCGTTTCTGGATGCGGTGTCTAGCGCAAGCCAAAGGCTTCTGGGCCCGAGTCTTGACTCAGACCTCAGCGAGCTGACCATTAAGAGTATGACGATTGTTATGAATACTGCCCTGTATAGCGACGAGCCGCTCAGCAGCATGACTACAAGGGCGCTTATCGTTATGAAGAACGTTATGAACTGGCCCAGCTCATCCTTCATCATGCTCCTGAACGGCCTTACCTGATCACTTGGAAGACCTGTCAGGCCTCGTTTTTTGGCCTCCGCATGAACTGCCCAGAAAGTTGCGAGGTAGTAAAGAAATGCTGGAATGATGGCTGCAGCGGCAATTCTGACATACGGTATCCCCAGAAACTCCGCCATCACAAATGCTCCAGCACCCATTATTGGTGGCATCAGCTGCCCGCCGGTGGAGGCCACCACCTCTACTGCTCCCGCAAAGTTCTTTTCGAAACCAAATTTTTTCATGGTTGGTATCGTGAAGACGCCCGTCGCATACACATTGGCTGCAGCGCTTCCTGAAATGGAGCCAAATAGGGAGCTGGAAATGACGGCCACCTTACCCGGCCCACCCGTTGATCTTCCAACTAACGAAATCGCAAAGTCTATCAAAAATCTACCAACTTTCGTTGCCTCAAGCAGCGCTGCCAGTACGACAAATAGAAAGATGTATGTTGCTGAAACCATGGTTGGAATTCCCCACAGTCCCTGGGTGCTGATGAAAATCGCGTGAACCCACCAGTAATCCGGAATTTTTGGAATTCCCAGTCCGGGAATTACTTGAAGCGTCGCAAGCATATAACTGGCTATGAGGAACACGAGGGCGATGAGTGGCAGAATGGTGCCCACCGCTCTCCTCGCTGCCTCCAGTACCAATGCGGTTACGATTATGGTAAACACCCAGTCAAGCGTCTGGGGGTAGTCAACGTAGAGAATAGTGTTCAGGTACCTGTCGTGAGATACGAGAATGTACGCCAAAGAAATGAACGTGAGAAAAACCAAAATTAAATCTACGGCTCTAACCTTAATGTTCTCACGCCTGCCGAACAGGGGATAAATGCAGAACGACAGGGCCGTGAGAAGAAGCAGGTGTACTGGCCTTTGGATTAACGCATCGAAAGTCCCAAAAGCTCCAGTATAGAGGTGGAACAAAGCGGTTCCGACTGCAAGAATTGAAACTAATTTGCCGGATATCCTTTTGAGCTGTTCTCTCTGACCAAATTCTCCCATTAAATCCCTCCATTTTTTACAGAAGTATTGGCTCTCAAAATCGATAAAAATTTAATAAAATAAAATTATTTCATATAGCCTAGCTCCTTATATGCCTCTTCCGCTCCAGGATGTATCGGGAAGGGGCTCAGCTTGTACATTCCAGGTCCGGGTTCGAAGTTCTGCAGCATTGCATGCTGGGACTTGAAGTATTCGTAATCTGTCGCCACGGATTTTACTATCTTAAACGCAACATCATCAGGCAAATCCTTTTTCGCGATAATCATGCCAGTGTCTTTCAGCGCAATAATTGGTTTATCCTGCTTGGGGAAAGTACCGGCAGGTATTTCCACTTTTATGAGCCCGTATTTTTCCGATACTTTGTCTGCAAGCTCTTCAGAAAGGCCTACGTACTTGACATCTTTCAGTGCGGTGATTTCCTCCAACCACCCAATCTTCTTACCTCCAACTGCCAGTATTGCGTCAACATGTCCATCCCTCAACAAGCTGGCTGCATCTGACCAGGTCACACGTGTCAGACTTCCTCCCAAAGATTTAAGCGTTTCTTCGTCCATTCCAAGTTCAGTAAGAATGGAATCCCACAGGTATCCCCCGAATGTGCCCTTCGGCTGGTTGGTTACCTTAAGGGGATATTTTGCCGCTACGACTTCATCGATTGTGTCATAGGGGAAGTCGGCTCTCGCAACTATGAAGTAGTAGACCTCAATCTGATCCATGAATAATGTACGGACGTTTTCAGGTTTTGGCTTCCCTTCAAACGGGCCCTTCTGCAAAATTGCAAGCTCACCAGCTGCCTTGGTAGTGTGTGCAACATCAAGCTCCCCTCTATTTACTCTGTGTATGTTGCCAACCCACCCTCCGGGGACAATATTGTAATTGATTTCCGGATAGTTTTTAGACGTCGTGGACATTGTTGCGCTCATAATTGCGTAGCCCACACCTCCCGGGGTGCCGCCTGCTGTTGTGAGTGTTACTCCAGAAGGTGCGGGCGTTTGTGTCTGGGTCGGGGTGCCCTCTGATGGTTTAGCCTTCTCCTGAGAAGGCTGTCCAGCACATCCAGCAAATATTGCTGCGGCTATTATTAGTATTAATAGCCCACCCAGTGCTATTCCGTTAACTTTATTTTTATCAAATTGTTTAGTCAACCTAACTCACCTCCGGTCTGTGGTCTTACCTGTTTCCTAAATTTATAATTAATAAAACTTACGGTTGAAGGACTTTAACACGAAGTTATCTCACCACCCTCGCGGTATATATGTTAATGTCACCGTCACCATGTTGATGTCACGGGTCAACTGCAGACAGGGTCATTCTGGCCCCACCTCAGATGCAAGGCTTTATTCACTTCGGGCAGACCCCCCATGCATGTCCGGAATTGTCCAAGGGAGGGGCACCTAATAACGGGGCAAGACGAGTAAGAGGACCAGGAAACCCAGCATCAACCATGTTACAACCTCTTTTAGATTGAATTCAATCAGAACGTCTCTTAAAGCTGTTACTACGTGGACGAGAACAAAAAATAACAGAACCTCGGTAAACAACCCAACTGATATCTGGAGCTGACTCGATGGTACATGAATTGCATAAAGATGCGTTCCCAGCAACACTATCAGCGCAATACCTGAAATTATTTTCAGCAGCCATGCAATGGGGTTAATAATTCCAGATGTGCCGGCTTGGTTCACAGCATTCACCTCACAAAGCGTAGAGAACAAAAGTTCCGGAGATCGCTACAGTCAGTATGATTGTCGCTATAACCATAACCTGTCTGTACCTGTACCCCACACCAATCTCGTTCAGTACCAGTCTTATCCCGTTCAGGGCGTGAAACGTTGCAATAAACACTATTACGGGAACTATTTTGAAACCTATGATGAGTGAGTACGGAAACTGCAGCATGTGAAGAACAAAATAGGCAACCAAAATAAAGCCAGCAATCCTGTGAGCCACAAAGGCAATACCACTGTGATATTTTCTCCCCCTAATTTTGAACCAGGACCCAAGAACACTCTGATGGGTGTTGTCGGAGTTGAGCTCTCTCATGGTATGTGGTCTAACCACTTTTGGTATATAACGATTTCCAGTCCCGTTTATTCAAAACACGTTAACGAGCCCTCACTTCGGCCGGGCCGCATACCACCAGCTCTTCAGGAGTGCTGGAAATGCAGGCTTGAGAAAACAATAAATACAATGTGGTTAGACCACATACCATGATCACTGCCAGTCCGGGTAAAGTAGCAACATTCGCAAAATCTGTTCTTCTGAAACTAGGGGTTCGAGAGGACGATTCGGAAATGGTTGCGAATCACTTGGTTTTGGCAAACCTCTTTGGAGTGGATTCACATGGAATCGTAAGACTGCCATACTACGTCCAGGGAATTCGTAGCGGAACCCTGAATCCCTCGCCAAATCGCAGAGTGGTAAAGGAAACTGAAAACGTAATTGTCTTGGATGGGGATTCAGGGCTGGGCCAGCCAGCTGCAATGAAGGTTACTGAAAAGGTCATAGAAAAGGCTGAGCGCAACGGTGTTGGACTGGGCGGAGCGGTAAATCTGGGCCACGTGGGCATGCTGACCCACTACGTTCTCGAAGTAGTAAACAGTAAGATGATTGGAGTTGCAATTGCTAATGCTCCGTCGGTTATGGCACCATTGGGTGCCAAAAAAGCCTTTCTGGGAACCAATCCAATAGCCATAGGCTTACCGTATAAAAAGGACTGTCATTTAATTTTCGACTCGGCCATGAGCGTTACTTCAAGAGGCAAGATCCTCATTGCATCAAAGAAGGGCGAGCAGATACCTACAAACTGGGCTTTGGATGAGGAAGGCAATCCAACAACAGACCCCGGGAAGGCCATACGAGGTGCTTTACTGCCGGATGGGGTGAAAGGGTACGCTCTTGCTTTGATAATTGATCTATTCTGTGGCGCAGTCCTGGGCGGAAAATTTGGGTTTGAGCTGCCATCAAATTTCTCATCACAGGGCGGTTTTTCGATTCTTGTCGTTAACGTTGAAATTTTCAGAGGATATGAGGAGTATGTAAAAGACCTTGAGACATATGTTAGCAAATTGAAGTCACTTCCGACAGCCGAGGGATTTGGAGAAATCCGAATTCCCGGCGAATCGAAATTTAGAATAATTGAGGAGAGGAGAGCAAAAGGAATACCCCTGGATGAGGAAACCGTCACGAACCTGCTTGAGCTCTCCAAAAATCTGGATGTCGAATTCGACCTGCAGTAATCTTCCCACAAGTTTCTGGAGCTCAAGAATGGCGAGGTGGCAAATTCTATGCACGTAATCGAGGTTCCCTGCGGAAGGGGGTTTGCCAAAGCCAAAGTTAACAGTACCTCCCGTACCTACTGCCTCGCTCCAAAAAGCATCTCCCCTTCTCTGAAGGCTAATTCTGAGGTTCTGAGGGCTATAGAACGCCCCATATCCCACAGAGGCTTAAGTGAGTTCCAAAATGCTGAAAACGTGGCCATTGTCGTCAGTGATCAAACTCGACCCGTACCCAACAGCCTAATATTGGACGTGCTGCTCTCCAAACTGGAAGAATATGGCATTGGTGGAGAACAGGTGACCGTAATTGTGGGAAGCGGGCTGCATACGCCTGGCTGCGTCGGCGTTGAGAATCTAATCGGTAAGAACATCGTAAGCAAGGTTGGGAGTGTGGTCTGCCATGATGCGGCGAATGAAAGAGACCTGATCTATTTAGGCGATACATCGAGGGGCACTCCCATCTGGGTTAACAAATATTATGCTCTGGCTGAAAAGAGGATTGTCACGGGAATGATCGAACCCCACCAGTTTGTGGGCTATACGGGAGGTGCCAAGGGGGTCGCCATAGGTCTGGGCGGAGCAAAAACAATAGAGGCCAACCACTCACTTATGACGGCTAAAGGTGCAGGACTTGGTGTGCTCGAGGGGAATCCGGTAAGAGAAGATATTGACGAGATCGGAGCAGTGGTGGGGATAGACTTACTGGTAAATGTAATACTCAACCACAGAAGACGGCTGGTAAAAGCTGTGGCGGGTCACTGGTTCAAGGCTCACAGAGAAGGGGTGAAATTCGTTCGGAGAATGGCCCAGGTGAAGGTGCCTTTTCTGGCAGATGTGGTGATAGCCTCTCCAGGAGGACATCCGAAGGACTTAAACGTATATCAGGCCCAGAAAGCACTGGCCGTAGCAGAGATGGTTTCAAAACCGGGAAGCGTCATTATTCTGGTGGCAGAATGCTCATTGGGTCTGGGAGATGACGTTTTTGAGAAGACTCTGAGGACGTTCTCTTCTCCAGGCGAGATAATAGACCATTTTAAACGGAGTCCATTCAGAATTGGTGCTCACAAAGCCTATCTGTGGGCGAGAACAGTGGCTAAACGCAAGGTTATTCTCGTTTCAGACAGGCTGAGCTCTAAAATGGCGGATGTGCTGAAGGTTGAATTAGTTTCTGACCTGGAGACGGCTCTAATTAGGGCCATGCAGTTAACAGATGCTGATAAGATCCTAGTTTTGCCACACGCATCATCAATAGTTCCTGTCAGAGGTTAAATTGCGTGTGCCTCCCAGAGATTCCCAGAGGCGTTGAAACTTCCCGGCGATATTAAAAAACGTGGGCGACCCCTTAATGCAGGCGAAGGGTGGAGCAGTAAACAATTGGACACCCGGTGACAGCATTATTTGTAGCTATGAAATCAACAAATTTTTAAACTATGAGTGAGATATATATCCATTGTGTTCCAACCAATTGAGATCGAGCGAAAAACAGTTTACGAGAAAGTTGTACAGGTTCTCAAATCGTCGATAATGAGTGGGGAGCTTAAGCCAGGAGATAAGCTCCCGTCTGAACGCAAGTTAGCTGAAATGCTCAACGTCAGCAGGACTTCAGTAAGGGAGGCAATTAAAATACTTGCAGCAGAGGGCCTAGTTCAGATCCGACATGGCCAGGGGATATTCGTTAATGGGCTGGAAGACCCGGATAGACTGATAAGAGAATTTACCAAAGTTACAGCAATTGACGATACCACGATAAAAGATTTTCTTGAAATTAGAAGAATTTTGGAGGTTAATGCAGCAAAATGGGCGGCTGAACGGGGAACCGACGAGCAATTAAATCAGCTCCTGCAACTTGTGGAAGAAACGAAAAGACAGTTACAGGACAGGAAGAAGGGCGTTTTACTGCTATTGGCCGATCACGACACCAAGTTCCACAACTTACTGGCCGAAGCGACTGGAAACACAGTTTTAGTTCAAATCATGCGCAACCTGCTTGATCTCCTCTCAGAAGTAAGGTTGCGGTGCTTGCAGATAGACGGGAGGCCATTGAAGTCATTAAAGGAACATGAAAACGTTGCGAGGGCCCTGATAGCCCGGGATTGCGAACTTGCTGAAAAAGCCATGGATTTACACATACGATCGGTAGAAAAGGACATCATAGAACGGGAATTGTATCGGGGAGAGTGCCAGAATAACAAAAATAAATAGAAGAAATACCACAGCTACAGTCCGAAGTACTCCATCAGCTTTTCAATGTCCACAAACGAGCTTGCCAGCTTTCTCACCCTTTCTATTTTTGCGTCCCCTCTAATCCGTGCCTTTCCGAAGACCTCTTCGATCCTGCTGAGTGTCGTGATCGTGTCTTCAGATACAAGTATCACCGGCACACCCTTCTCTTCAGCTTTGCTGAGCACAACCCTGCTTGGCTCAAGGTTGCCAGTGAGTATGAGACACCTTATGTTGGGCACTTCCAGTGCCACGACTTGCAGATCGCTCCTGTCACCGCCAGTAATCAGGGCGGCATTTCTCGCCTCTCTGAAGTAGCGCAACGCTGACTGTGGCGACATTGCACCAATAACAAGCTGTTCAATAATCATGTCCTCCCTTGGCTCCACGAGATACTCGCCAAGTATTGCCTCCCTTATCTCACTTACAAATAGTCCCGCAAGCAGCGGGTCTCGCGGTATCATCCCCACCATTTCCAGCCCAGCGTCTTCAAGGACTTTGCTTGCAACAGCCTGAACGTAGCTCCTTTTGTAACCCGTTAGCTGGTTGAAAATTACCTTTTTCAACCTCTCTCCAAAGAGGGCTTTTGCGGCAAGAACCCTGTCAACGACGTAATCGCTTGTGTATTTCGCCACCATCAGCACTTTTGCGTCAAGCATCTCCGCAACGTTCACATCGCATATGCCGAGCGACCAGCCGGTTTTGTAGTCCTTTGCCCCCTCTATCAGCATTATGTCCTTATCCTGTGAAACCTCAGCAAAGCTGTCCAGTATTGCCCTCTTAAGCTCAAACGGGTTTGATGTGTTAACAAATTCTATGTACGGCCTGTCAAGCACGATCGGGCAGACGTAATCTTCAATACCCAGAGCCTTTGCAGTGTTGTGAGCATCCTCATCAACAAGTTTCTCTCCAATTTTGACGGCGCTTACACCAAAGGGCTTGAAATAGCCCACCTTGAAGCCTCTCTCCTCAAGCAACAGCCCGAGGGCTATAATAATCCCGCTTTTTCCTGAGTATTCCTCAATTGATGAAACCAAAACACTCTTCATCTCCTATCCCCTCCAACAATCATTCTGAAATCCACAGCAACGCACCCGCTTTCAAAAACTTTAAGCGGATTTATATCCATCTCAAGGATTTGAGGAAAGTCAATGCTCAGTTTTGAAATCTTCAGGAGAGCATCAGCTATTGAATCTATATCAACAGGTTTTTCACCTCTGATTCCCCTTAAAATTCTGTATGCCTTAACGCCCTTTATCATCTCATACGCATCTCTCTTAGTCAGAGGAGCCACTCTGAAAGTCACATCCCTGAAAACCTCAACGTAAACTCCTCCGAGGCCGAACATTATGAGCGGTCCAAATTGCGGGTCTCTTTTCATTCCTATGATGACTTCTCTGCCGCCCTCAATCATTTTCTGAACGACCACGCCCTCAATTTTTGCATCCCTCATGTAGCTTTCCGCATTCTTGAGCACTTCATAAAACGCCTTTTTCACGTTCTCTTTTGTCACGTTCAGCTTAACACCACCGACGTCGCTCTTGTGCAGTATATCGGGCGATACAACCTTCATGACGACCGGATATCCGATACTGTCCGCTATCTCCTCAGCCTCCTCTGCAGTCCTTGCAATTCCATAGGGTGCAACCCTTATCCCGTACGCCTCAAGGACTTCGATCCCCTCAACGCCTATAACCTGTCCGGCCTTTTTAATGATGTTCTCGGCCTTTGCCCGATCCACTTCTATTTCCGGAACGCCCTCTTCTTCCTTTTCGACAATTTCCTCGTATTTCCTTGCAACTGCAATTGCCCTGACCGCTCTGACCGGGTCAAAGAAGTTCGGAACTCCATGGCTGATCAGTGTTTTTGACGCGCCCTCTATGCTTTTTCCACCCATAAAACAGCACACCACGGGTTTCGATGAGGTGATTACAGCATGCGCAGCTTTCTCAAAGTCAATTTGGGCTGTTGGCGTCAGGATGGCGAGAATTATTCCCACGCTACCATCTTTCTCCACGATCCTCAGGGTTCTCTCAAATCTGTCTGACGTCGCGTCGCCAAGAATGTCTATCGGATTGTACATGCTCGATTCCGGGGGCAGAACTTCCTTCAGCTTTTCAATGGTCTCCCCGGAAAGGCCAGCGAGCTCAATGCCGTACGTCTCACTTGCATCGGCCGCCATAACACCGGGGCCGCCGGAGTTCGTTATTATTGCCAGGCCTCCCCTAATCCCCCGGAATTTTGAAAGAATGATGGAGTAGTCAAAGAGCTCCTCGACCGAATCGACATCTATTGCTCCACACTGGATAAATGCCGCTCTGTAAGCCTCGTAACTTCCGGCAAGGCTTCCAGTGTGGCTTGATGCCGCTTTAGCACCGCTCTGCGTTCTTCCCGATTTCATCACAACTACTGGCTTGACCCTGGAAATTCTCCTCACAGCATCCATGAACTCTCTGCCTCTCGAAATCCCCTCGAGATACATCAGAACAACGTCAGTTTCGCTGTCTCTCTCGAGATACTCGAGAAAGTCCGTCTCGTCAAGCACCGCCTTGTTGCCGAGGCTGACCACCTTGCTGAACCCTACGCCTGCCTGTTTCGCCCAGTCGAGGACGGCCAGGATGAAGGCCCCTGACTGGCTTAAAAAGGCAATTCTTCCCCTGTCGGGCATCACCTTGCTGAAGGTGGCATTCATTTCAATCTCTGTATTAATTATTCCGAGGCAGTTGGGGCCGACTACATTTATTCCATATGTTTTCGCAGCCTCCACAATCCTTCTTTCAAGCTTTGCCCCCTCAATACCAGCTTCCCTGAAGCCAGCAGAGATTATGACGACGTTCCTGATTCCTCTCCGTCCACATTCCTCCACCACATCCGGCACAGCTTTTGCAGGTACAACAACAACGGCGAGATCAACTTCCGGTAGCTCGGAAACGCTCGGAAAACAGGGGACGCCAAGTATTTCCCGGTATTTAGGATTTACAGCAAAAACTTTCCCCCTGTAACTTCCAACAAGGTTTTTAATTATTGTGTTGCCGACCTTCCCTTCTTGCGGGCTGGCACCAATAACTGCAATGCTTTTCGGATAGAACATCGAGTCCATCACCAGCATAAAGTGCGGGAGGAAATAAAAAAGTGTTGGTTTCTATAGTAGCTGTGATGTTTATTTATGATAGTTCCTGCGTTTATTCTTTCAGTTTATTCTTTCACTTTTTGCCAGGTGATTGCAAGCTCGTCATTCAAATTCGTCTAACCCGAACGCTTTTGGGCCAGCGACTTCCAAGCCTTTCTCACCTTTCCATTTTCTG
>CAZHKD010000011.1:0-27327 GCA_964533255.1 uncultured archaeon
ACCCTCTTCAGATCAGCCTTGCAGGAAATTCTCACCTGCCTTCTGCTCTCATCACTTATCTTTCCGTCAGCGCTGGCAGCAACGTTTATGAAAACAAATGGTTTTTTCATTTGAGCAGCGCCTCCAGAAACCTCTTAGCCTGCACAACTCTATCAAGATTGCTACCGGAGAACTTGACTATAACGTATCCCGGCTTTGGATATGAGCCTATCTCAACGTCAGGGAACTGCCTTACGACCTCATTGAGCTTTTCCAGCATGTCCTCCTCGTACCCCTCAACCCTTAGTGTCTCAACAAAGTACTCCGCCTTCTCGAACCTGGAAAATATCTTTTCGAACGTGTCCCTCATCTCCGCCGGGACTCCGGGCATGACTGCAACATTCTCAATAACAAAGGCTGGAGCAACGCCTGCATCGTTTTCAACAACTTCGGCACCTTCAGGAAGCACTGCAATCTTGTCGATGACCTCTTTGCTGCCAGTCTTCTTCATGAGGTATCTGACGGCCTCCTCGTTCCTCACCAGCCTCCTGCCAAAAGCTTTCGCAATTGCTTCAGCAGTCACGTCATCGTGCGTCGCCCCCAGCCCGCCGGTAACAAGGATAAAATCGTATCTTTCAGCCAGCCTCCTCACCTCTTCAGCAATATCCTGGATTGAGTCGGGTACTGTCACTATCCTCTCAACCCTGTGACCGCTCAGAGTGATACGCTTCGCCATGTAAGCTGCATTGGTGTTCTCGATGTCCCCGCTGAGAATTTCGTTTCCCACGCTGACGATTGCAAATTGCATGTTGATGCACTGCTTTTAAGAAAGAAATAGCTTGCGATGGGTAGCCGGGCAGTTGGTGTATCTGACAATTCCACTCCTTGCCTCAACCCTCGGCACGGCCTGAAAGGCAACGTGGGCACCAGGAAAGGGAAAAGCTTTAAATGGAAGGATGTTGAGCTGGTTGCGGGAGGGCTGAAAAATGAAAATGCAGACAGAAGTGAGGACGCTGAAAGAAGGTGGATACGTTATTATTGATGACGAGCCTTGTGAAATCGTCAGCATGTCGGTGAGCAAGCCCGGAAAGCACGGGGCGGCGAAGGCCAGGATTGACGCCATAGGCATCTTCGACAAGCAGAAGCGCAGCATCGTGCAGCCTGTTACTGCAAAGATTTACGTGCCTATCGTCGAGAGGAAGAGAGCTCAGGTTATAAGCGTGATGGGGAACATCGCCCAGCTCATGGACCTCGAAACATACGAGACCTTCGAGCTTGAAGTGCCTGAAGAAGTTGCAGACAGGGTGCAGCCCGGTAACGAGATCGTCTACATAGAGTCGCTGGGCAAGAGAAAGATTGCGGAGAAGTGATGTAGCGGTTAATACTGACCGGTATGCACATAGACTCTTTTTTTGCCATTTCGAACTCCAGTCTCGAGGATGCTGAATACGTCATATTCGGCGTTCCATACGACGCCACCCAGTCCTTCAAATCCGGCTCAAGATTTGCGCCCACAGCCATCAGGGAAGCAAGCTGGAACGTGGAGGAATACTCAGTTTACTTCGATTTCAGTTTTGATGACGTAAAGGTCTGCGATGCGGGCAACATCAACGTTGATGGCAGCGTTGAGGAAGTTATGGAAAAAGTAGCCAGATTTATGGAGAAAATAGGGGCCGTGCCCGTCGCTATTGGTGGCGAGCACAGCATAAGCTACATGGTGGCCAGAAATATGGGCGACTTCTGCTACCTGGTTTTTGATGCCCACTTCGATTTGAGAGACAGCTTCGACGGCAGCCCATACAACCATGCGTGCAATACCAGAAGAGTCCATGAGCTTGGCGTTGACGTGGTTCAGGTTGGGGTGAGAAGCGGGACAAAGGAAGAGAGAGCGTTTGCGGAAGAAAACGGGATTGAAGTGTTTTACTCCTGGCACGTCCTCAAAAATGGTGTTGACGACGTCATCGACGCTCTGGAGGACTACGGGAGAATCTACCTCTCCGTAGACATCGACGCATTCGATCCGTGCTTCGCTCCGGGAGTTTCGACTCCGGAACCATTCGGACTGTACCCCATTCACCTTCTGAGCCTCATCGAAGAGATCGGCGACAGGATCGTTGGCTTTGACGTCGTGGAGGTGATTCCAGATTCCGAAAAAATAACCCAGAGCCTGGCGGCGAAGCTGATATATGAGGTAATTGCTGCCACTGCATGACCTTCACCGGACGGCTGTTCACGCTGCTCCTATTCACTGCCTGGCCATAGCTCTGACGCTCTTAACCGTCGCCCTTATGTCTCCGGCTTCTCTCAGCAGTATGGGTATCGAAATCAAGATGTAGATGATGGATATCCCTATTCTCACCTCCACACCCGGGAACATAAGCTGGGCAACAAAGAGGAAGAGCAGGCTGAAGGCTTCGAGTCTTGAAACCCTGAGGTTGAGAATTACTGCTGTGGCGAACAGGGACTGGGCAGCGGTTAGCAGCACCTCCTCGCTCTGCCTGGCATCCAGAGGCAGGGCGGCAATACCGCCGTAGGCGATGCTGTAAACAAGAGCTATGGTTCCGATTAAAAGAGTCCACTGGTTCACCTTAGAGGAAATAAGAGCGTTGAGGCTTGCGGAAATCCTCATTTTCCTTGCCAGATAAAACGCAACTATGAACTCGGGAGCCTCGCTTGCAAGCGGGGCTATCCACTGCACCATGATGAAGGGATCGAGGCCGATTATCCCGGCAGTCCCGAGCAGTCCCTCTGCGAAGGCCTCAACGCTGATGAAGATGACGAAGGCCGAAAAGAGGAAAAATGCCACAACAACTCCTCTTCTCTTCTTCACCGGAAACGAGCAGAGATAGGCTGGCACGCCCTCCGGCTCAAACTCTTCCCGTGGTGCCTTTATTGCCAGTTTTATGTATGCAATGTACATCCCCACAAAGATCAGAGTGTCGAAGAGGGAGATGTTCCCTTTGAATGGCAGGAGGAAAGCGTAAAGGGTTGCCAGAAAAAGAAAAAAAACTTCCAGCCTCAGTCCATCATCCAGATCAATCTCTCTCTTTCTCCCTTTGATCAGGACGTAAAGCATCATAATGCTCCAGCCAAGGCCTATAAGCAGTCTGTTTGCTCCGGTCATGTTGGCAGTCGTGTAGTGAACGTAATCGCTGCCCGGATTCTTGCCTGCCATCCATGCAAAGTACATGTCAACGGCGTATTCTGGAAGTACTGCAAGAAGGGCCACAACTGCAAGGCTGAAACTCCTTGGTACATCCATTTCAGCTGTCTCTGCGGCCCATGAAAGGAGGAATGACGCGGAGATTACAGCCATGCCGGCAATCAGCGCCTCGAGATAAGGTGGAAGAACGTATCCCATTAACCACAGGAAAAACCAGGGTAGGGTGAGAATTGCCGCGATGAGTATCTTGACTCTCTCCCCCACAAAATGCATGGTCTGGGTTCCAGAAGGGAGTAATTTAAAGGTTTGCCTTTCAGATTTGGTCTTTTGAATTTCGGTTTAGACTTAGAAATGAATTTAGAAATAGTTATATCACACTGGACTTTGGAATAATAATAATGATATTCGACAGGATTGCTTGGGAAGAGGAGGGTTTAAAGCTGCTTTTCAAAGAGAAGGCGGTGGAAACTCTGATGACTATCTACCACGAGAGTCTCGATGGGAAGGATGTTTACATACAGTACGTTGCCAGCAGGATAAACAGCCCTCACAGCTACGTCTGGCTCATGGTGAAGAAATTCGAGCAGGCAGGCCTTGTGGAGACAATCACAGAAGGAAGAACCAAAATTATAAAATTGACTGAAAAAGGCATTCGGGTCTCTCAGCACATACAAGAAATAATCGAAGAATTTATTAAGTGAAATACATTTCGATAAGTACACTTTGACAAAAGTATATTGAATTATGCAATTTTAAGCATGAAAATCATTTTTAATTTATTCTATTAATTATCGGCCAATCAGAATAGGTGGGTGATAACGTGGACCTCCCGAAGCTGACACGACGGAATTTTATGAGGCTGGTTTCTGCCATGGGTGCATCAGCTTTTCTGACCACATACAAGGCAGACATCGTCAGGGCTGTCTCTGATGCGAAGGACTACTGGCACATTGCCTGGCTGGGCGGTGGTTTGTGCACGGGATGTACGATATCCTTTGCCCAAGCAGCGGATCCGGATCTGCTGCAGGTCTTTACGGAGATTATTGTAGGCAATTCAGGACGGCCGATTGTTCTGCCTGATTACATTGAAACCTTGCATGTAGCTTCTGGAAGCTTGGCGGAAGAGCTGAAGGAGAAGTGGAAACTGAGCAGCAAGGGCAAGAGGATTCTCGTGGTTGAGGGTGTCCTGCAGGATCCCGGGTTCTGTGTTGTTGCCGGAAAGGATTTCAGGGAACATGCTGCCGAAGCTGCCGAGGTTGCAGATGCCATTGTGGCTATAGGAGCGTGTGCCACATTTGGTGGAGTCCCTGCTGCGAAACCAAACCCGACCAATGCAAAAGGCCTGTCCGACTTTCTGAAGGAAGTCGGTATAGATAAGGAGGTAATAAACCTGCCACTTTGCCCGGTTAACAGTGAGCACCTTGTAATAACCTTATCGGCACTCATCATGGGTGTAAAACCGGAACTTGATGAGTACGGAAGGCCAACGATGTTTTTCAGATACAACATGCATAACGAACTCTGTCCATACAGGCCTTATTATGACAAAGGCCAGTTTATAGAAGTTCCGGGAAAGGGAGAGGGTTGCAGATACAAGCTTGGATGTAAAGGGCCTATAACCTGGACAGACTGCCCCTTAAGGAAATGGAATGCAAAGACGAGCTACTGTGTTGAGGCCGGGGCACCGTGCATAGGGTGCTCGGAGCCGGGATGGCCGGATAATTTCACTCCGTTCTACGAAGAGGTTCCAAACATGGTCTCGGCCATTGTTGATCCAACCAAGCTTGGTACTGGAATTGTCGCTGCCACTGTCGTCGGAACGGGCGTGCACTCCGCAAGAAGGGCTCTGAGAAGAAATAAGGGTGGTGGAGAGAATAAGGGAGGTGGAGATGATGAGCAGTAGAATTGTAATTGATCCAGTTACGAGAATAGAAGGGCACCTGAGAATCGAAATGACGCCTACCGAGATTCAGACATCCACTGGAACCTGGACGGTGGTGGATAAGGCATACTCCAGCGGAACACTGTTCAGAGGGTATGAGGCGATACTGAAGGGGAGAGACCCAAGAGATGCATGGTTGTTTACCCAGAGAATATGTGGGGTGTGCCCGGTTCCACACGGTGAGGCATCAATTCAGGCAACCGAGGCAGCTTTTGGTATTGAGCCGACACCGGTAAGCATTCTAATCAGAAACATCATCAACGGCGCCTATTACATCTACGACCACATCATTCATACCTACATTCTCATAGGCCCAGAACTTGGAATCCTCGCGAAATATCCTCCGATGGTTCCTCCGGTTCTTGGAAAAGAGGGTATAAAGAAGCTGAATCTTGGCTCAAGTTACGCCCAGGCTCTTGAAATACAGAGGAAGGCGAACGAAATTGTCGCCCTCTGGGGTGGAAAGTTCCCCCACATTCAGACGGAATATCCCGGAGGTATGGCAGTCAGGTTTACTGCGGACAAAATAGCCTCCACTCAGGCAAGGATGTCGGAGATCTGGACATGGGTTGCCAGGGTGATGGTCAGAGACCTCAGAAACCTTCTGGCAGCCAACGAACGGATTGGTGAAGCCGTCAGCACTCTTCTGGACATCGACTTCAGAGGACTCCAGGATCTCGGAGCATCAACAGGCAACTTCCTGAGCTACGGTCTCTTTCCAGACCACGAGAACTATGACGACTGGCTTTCAATCCTTGACAGTCCCGGAAGAAGAAAGAGCGCTCTTATCTACGCAGGAGCATGGGACGGGGATGCAAGACCGTTCGATCTTAATAAAATTGCCGAATTTGTGAAGTATTCGTGGTACAAAAACGAGAGCGGGCTGCACCCAAGAGATGAAGACGTTCCGATTCCGGACAAGAGCAAAGCAGGGGCTTATTCCTGGATTAAGGCTCCCAGATATGATAAGAAGGTCTATGAAGTGGGTCCGCTGGCAAGGATGGTCAACACCTTCGGAATGAAATGGAAGATACCCATTCAGAACCCGGTTACGGAGGAAGATCTGGGCTACTTTGAATACGAGGTTCTGAATCCGAAGGGTTCGGTTATTGACAGGGTTGCTGCAAGGGTGGCTCTGACACTGCTGATAGCCAGCAAGATGTTTGAGTGGATTTCAGAACTGAAAGGCTACTTGGGTGAAAAGGTTACGAATTACAGGGAGAACGCCAAGGAAGGAGAAGGCTTCGGCCTCTGGGATGCGCCGAGAGGTGCACTGCTGCACTACATAAGGGTAAAGAACTACAAGATCGACAGCTATCAGACAGTGGTTCCCAGCACGTGGAATTTCGGGCCGAGAGATGACTTCGGACAGCCCGGCCCTGCTGAAACTGCTCTCGAGGGAACGTGGCTTCCAAAAGGCTTGACGGTTCCCGAAATAAGCAACCTCTTATATCCAGAGAAGGATGTGGACCTTTCACCCATCGGTGTGAACCAGAAGATGAGCTGGGGGGACGTGCTGAAGCCAGCCCTGGAGCAGCTTAATCTCGGCAGAGTTAACATGGAGCCAGCGAACGGCTCGGAGTACAACACCTCCCTGGCTCTGACAGTGGTAAGGAGCTTTGACCCATGCCTTGCGTGCGCAGTCCACGTGATACGGAGAGGTGAGTGAGTTGAAAGAGGTGGAAGAGAGAGTCGAGGTGGAGAGACATTCGAAATTTGTGAGGAGCTGTCACTGGGGAATAGTCATTACATGCCTTTTTTTAATTCTGACCGGTCTTCAGCTTGCATTTGGGTACCAGATACTCGACGATCCTCAGGCCCTGCACATCAGGCTCGGCATAGTCTTCCTTGGACTCTGGGGCCTCTTTGCGTACTTTGCCATGACGGAAGAGTGGAAGTGGATATCTCTAAAGCGAATACCCTACAGCATAAAGTTCGTCATTGAAGAGGCAGCAGCGTGGATCAGGGGAAGTCACGTGGAAGACCCCAGAGCATACGACCCCAGAAGGAAGGAGTACGTGGAGAAGGTGATTCCCAGCCAGGTGCTTGTCTGGTGGACATACGTTGCTCTGACTGTTGGCATAGGGCTGACAGGGCTGGCCCTCTATGATCCCGAGACATTTAAACCCATAGTGAATTTGGCTGATGGCCTCGCTGCAGCATTCGGAACCGATGGCCTCGCTCTGATCAGGTCTCTTCACAGGTTTATAATGTTCCTCTACATCGCTGTCGCTCTTCTGCATGCATACGCAGCCACCATCTTCGACACTCTCTATTCGATGATATACGGTACCAGGAGGGAGAAGGTTGTCTGGACGTCGGACAAAAAGTCTTCCAAGGAAATCGTTGGTGCTGGGGGTAGGTAATCTACTGATGGGCGACGACGGGCTTGGAGTCAGGGTCGTGGAGGAACTGAAAAAAAGACGGTTGCCAAAAAACGTTGATGTGGTGGACGGCGGAACTCTGAGCTTTCAGCTCCTTAATTTTTTTGATGAATACGACAAGATCATTATCGTGGACGCCGTAAGCTTCGGGAAAAAACCTGGAAGGGTCTACAGGTTCAGGCTTGAAGATATTCTCAAGTTCATGGATCGCCGCATCGCATCAATTCACGATTTCGACGTTTTCAGCGTTGTTGGAATTGTCAGAAATTTTTCAGATGTTCCGGAGGTTGTGGTGATAGGGGTGGAGGTTCAGAGTATAAGGGAAGGCATAGGGCTTTCAGATGCTGTTGAAACTTCAATTCCGAAGGTGGTGAAAAAAATAATGAAGGAAATTGGCACTACTCCCTCAAGAGGTAGAACAGGGAGGTTGCGTAGAAGACGATTCCGAGCAGCAAGACGAGTTCCCACATACTCTTCACTCTGACTACGTTAATTATAAATCTTTCCTAATTTCGAAAATGTATGATTAAAAATGCAACTAATTTCAGGTATTAATAAACATGCATTAGAGAAGCTTAGATAATTACCGGCAGGTTTATAAATTATCGGTAATTGAAGATACTGGAGGTATGAAGACCGGAGTCTACATTTGCCACTGCGGCAACAACATCTCTGACTCTGTTGACATCCACGAGCTTATGAACTTCGCGGGAAGCTTCGAGGGAGTCAGCGTCGTGAGGGATCACCTTTTCATGTGCTCTGAAATGGCTTGGGAGATGATACGGAGGGATGTAGTCAGCGGGCTTGTGGACAGGGTTGTCATTGCAGCATGCACTCCGAAAAATCACGAGAAATTCTTCAGGTCTGCTCTGGAGGCTGCCGGGCTATCTAAATACATGCTTGAAATTGCCAACATAAGAGAGCAGTGCAGCTGGCCCCACAGAAGCGAAAAGAGGCTTGCAACTGAAAAGGCAAAGTTGCTTGTCGCTGCAGCAATTTCGAAGGCTGCGCTCCTCAGGCCGCTGGAGGACATTACTTTCAGCGTAGAAAAGAGCGTTGTGGTTGTGGGCGGTGGTATTGGAGGTATAACTGCAGCTTTGGATCTGGCAAACATGGGTTACAGAGTGTATCTGGTTGAAAAAGAGCCATCTATTGGCGGGAAGCTGACGAAGTTTGACAAGATATTTCCCCTGAACGACTGTGCATCCTGTGTGGTCTCGCCCATGATGGCTGAAGTGGCTGTTCACCCCCTCATCGAGCTGATAACGTATGCTGAGGTCGAGGATGTGGAGGGTTCATTCGGAAATTTCAGGGTTAAGGTGAGGAAAAAGCAGACGTATGTTGACTGGGATAAGTGTATAGGCTGTGGAGCCTGTACGACTGTATGCCCTCAAAAAGCCAGGGTTCGGGACGAATTCAATGAAGGTCTCGGGTGGAGGGCTGCAATGTATATCCCCTCTCCCCATGCTGTTCCCAGAAAAGCTGTTCACGATCCTGATGTGTGCGTTAACTGTGGGAAGAAGACGTTCGGAACGAGAAGGTTCCTGAGGAACGGAAAGGAGTATCTGACCCCCTGTGAAAAGGCCTGTCCAACGGGAGCCATTAACCGCTCCATCCGGTGGAATCCTGAAGGCGAAATTATAGAGCTGAATGTAGGAGCGATAATCGTCGCTGTAGGATATCAGGTGATGGATAAGAGGGTATTCAGGGAATATGCCCCACATTCTCCCAATGTGATAACTGCGCTGCAGTTTGAGAGAATTCTTTCTCCAACTGGTCCAACGGAAGGAAAGATTCTAAGGCCATCTGACCTGAAAAAGCCAGAGGCAATCTCATTCATCTCATGCGTCGGCTCCAGAGACGCCAGGTACCACACCTACTGCTCCAAGGTCTGCTGCATGTACATGCTGAAGCAGGCCAGGCTGATAAAGGAGAAGAACCCTGAAATCGACGTGTACATACACCTGATTGACGTCAGAGCTCCGGGGAAAGACCTGGAGGAATACTACATCCAGACCAGACAACTGGGCATAAACATAATCAGAGGGAAGGTCGGGGGAATAGAAGTTCTTCCGGACGACAGGCTTAGAATTCTGGGCTTTGATGCCGACATCGGTTCACCACTTGAAGTGGTGGTGGATTTAGTTGTTCTTGCCACGGCAATAGAGTTCCCTGATGCTGCAAAGGAACTCGTCAGGAGGATGGGTATAAACACGGACTCCTCCGGCTTTCTGAAAGAAGACCACCCGAAGCTTAGAACTGTTGAGAGCTCCATCGATGGAATATTTATTGCTGGATGTTGTCAGGGCCCGAAGGACGTATCTGAGACCATTGCCCAGGCCAAAGCTGCAGCAACTGCTGCCGCATCGCTGATAGCAGGAGGTGAGATCAGAGTTGAGCCGCATATCGCTGAGGTCTCCAGCGAGCTCTGTGGAGGATGTGGCCTATGCACAGTAATCTGCCCCTACAACGCTCTCGAGATGGCGGAGGAGGTAAAACCTGAAGATAATGCTGAAGCAAGAAGAGTCGTCAGAAGGGATGTGAGAACCTGCAAGGGATGCGGCATATGTGCGTCATCCTGCCCTTCTGGAGCCATAACTCTCAACGGCTACGAAAATGGTCAGATCTCTGCTCAGATACTCGCCATGGTTGGCACCACAGCATCCAATAAGTGAAAGTTTTTAGGGTGGAAGCATGAAAAACGTGGTTAAGTTGAACAAATATGGTATGGCCCGAGGAAAATTGGAAAGCAGCCTAATGGAGGAGGTTGTGAGGGCTGGAGGGGCAGGAATCAAAAAATGCATTCAGTGCGGGTCCTGCATGAGCGTCTGTCCGGTTGCAATAACTGGTTTCGACCACCCGAATAAAAAGCTCTTCAAGCTGGTACTGCTGGGCCTGAAGGAAGACGTGATGGAGGACCCATCTCCATGGGTTTGCGTGGCATGCGGGAGGTGCATTGAGGTTTGTTCTCAGGATGTGAACCCCATGTTCATCTATTTCGCTTTCAGAAGGATTCAGGTCAGAGAATTTTCAATTCCTGCCGTTGCAGAAGAGGCACTGAGGCTCCTATACGAGACGGGTCATGCAATTCCTGTTTCTGGGGTGGAGAAGGTGAGAAAGGAGCTTGGCCTCCCGGAAACTCCAAAATCCACTCTGTCTGACCCCGATGCTCTCAGAGAGGTTCAGGAAATTCTCAGGAGCACAGATATAGCCGGGCTCGGGATACTGCCGTCTTCTGAGGTGTAATCATGGCTTTGAGGGATACCAGGGCACCGAAAGCACCTCCGAAATTCGGGCTTTATCTTGGCTGCCAGATACCTTTCTTAAGACCCGAGCTTGAGGTTTCCATCAGAAAAGCCTTCCCGATTCTGGGAGTGAGGTTTGTGGACCTTGAGGGCTACTCGTGCTGCCCCACCTGGGTTTCCGCCCCGTCCTTCGACGAGGATGCCTGGCTGGCGATCTCCGCAAGAAACATTTCGATAGCTGAGGAGAGTGGCGTTGATATGGTCACAGGCTGCGGCAACTGCTACAGCGTGCTGAACCACGCAAGATATCTGCTTGAAGATGGGGAGAGGCGGGAGAAGATTAACAGAATCCTCAGCAGGGTTGGTAGGTTTTACAGGGGAAGGGCGAGGATATATCACATCACACACATCCTTTCCGATTTTGTTGGGGTGAGAAAGATTAGGGAAAACCTTGTTTATTCGCTGGACGGTATGGTAGTTGCCGCCCATCCCGGATGCCACATGCTGTGGCCAACCAGAATCATGGATTTGCCCGAGGGAAACCCCTTTTATCCACAGCAGCTGAATGATCTGATTGAGATTCTAGGAGCAAAATCTCCCTATTACAGCAGAATAGAGTACTGCTGTGGGGCAGGATCTTCCATCAGAAGCATTGACTACGAAAAATCGTCCTACTTCGTCTTGACAAAGCTAATTTCCATAAAAGAGGAGGTCGACCCGGATTTTATAGTTACAGCGTGCTCGTCCTGCTACATTCAGCTCGATGAGACTCAGGAAAGGCTCAGGAAGGGTGGGAAAATTGATTTTGAAATTCCCGTTTTTTACTACACCCAGATTCTTGCAATCTGCATGGGTATAAAGCCTAGCAGCGTCGTCAGGAATGGCGGAGCATTAAAGAAGGGTGTGGTGGATAGAATACTGGAAGGTGGGAGGAAGTGAAAGAAGTAACTGAACGTGAAAAATCAGGCGAAGAACTGAAGCCCAACATCATAGGCTTTGCGTGCCAGTGGTGCGCTTACCGGAGCGCTGACATGGCAGGCACCCTGAAATACGAGTATCCTCCAACCATCAAGCTCATACAGGTGCCCTGCTCCGGCAGGGTTGATGCAGAATTCATACTTGAAGCTCTCGCTCTTGGAGCGGACGGCGTCTTTGTTGCTGGATGCCCTGAGGCCGAATGCCATTACAGGTTCGGTAACAGGATTGCAAGAATCAGAACAGCTATGATAAGAACCATCCTGCCTGAGTTTGGGATAGAATCGGCAAGAGTTAGATTTGAGCATATTTCAAGCTCAGACGCAGCCAAATTTGTTGACTTCGCAAAGAACTTTGATAAGCAGGTGCGAAAGCTCGGCTCAACTCCTCTGGGTGGGCGCGGGTCTGATGCTGGTGAGGATGTGGTGGTAAAATGAGAGTGGCGTTCTACCTGGCATCGGGTTGTTCTGGCTGTCAGCTATCCTTTCTGGATTTATCCGAGAGGCTCTTTGATGTTGTGGATGAACTCGAAATTGTATGGGCAGCGCCCCTTCTGAGGGATTCCAGATATCACCAGCTTTCAGAGATGGAGGAAGGCTACATTGATGTGGCCTTTATAGAGGGTGGGATAAGGCTCGATGAGCAGGAGGAGGTGGTGAAGCTATTAAGAGCAAAGAGCAAAATTCTTGTTGCTTTTGGCATATGCGCCACCTCTGGCGGCGTTCCGGGACTGTCAAATTTCCATTCGAAAGAAGAGGTGTTTGAGGCTGTGTACAGGGCATGTCCAACGGTGGACAACCCCGATGGAACGTATCCTCAGACCACGACCCTCGTGGATGGAAAGTACGAGCTGACCCTTCCCGCATTCTATGAAAGGGTGGTGCCGGTTGATAAAATCGTTGAAGTGGACTACCATGTGGGTGGCTGTCCCCCACACTATGACCACATTGAGGATGTGCTGGAGTTTTTTAAGAATCCGGAGAAGCTTCCAAAGGGGTCCTGGATTACAGGTGGCAGATCGGTGTGCGATGTGTGCTCCAGAAACCCATTTCTGAAGGGTGAAAAGCTGAAAATGATGGATTCGGTTAAGAGAGTGCTGGAAATACCTTCTGATGAATCGTGTCTTCTGGAGCAGGGATTCCTGTGCTTCGGCCCAGCAACCCAGGGCGATTGCAAGGCTGCTTGCATAAAGGTAAACATGCCATGCAGAGGATGCGGTGGGCCAATGGCTGGTGCAAAGGATTACGGTGCGAGGATTATAGATTTCCTCTCATCAATAATCGCGAAAGAAGAAGTTGTTGATGAGATCTCCAGGATATATCCAAACTTTGCTAGGATGATTTATACCTACACGCTCCCTTCTGCCCTCATTCCCGGCAGGGTGAGGAAGTATCATGTGAGAGAGGTAGACTGATGAAGCGGGTTGAGATATCTCCGGCCTCGAGAATTGAGGGACATGCAAAGGTAGCCATCTTCCTGAATGACAGGGGAGAAGTCCAGGATGCCTTTTTCCAGGCCACTGAGCTGAGGGGGTACGAGAAGTTTCTCGTAGGCATGCCCATCGAGGAAGTGCCAAGGGTTGTGTCCACGATCTGCGGTATATGCAGGGCAATCCATTTTGTTGCAGCTCTAAAGGCCTCTGATACCATATATGGCGTTGAACCACCGGATTCAGCTGTGAAAATCAGGGAAATGATGATGCATGCCCACTTTGTGGAGGACCACGCCATAACCCTCTACGCACTCGGTCTGCCGGATTTTATATCGGTGGAGAGCCCGGAGGAGAGAAACATCTTTGGACTCTTCAAAGTGCTTGGAAGGGAGGTTGGAAGGGATGTTCTGAGGCGAAGAGGCTACGCCGTCAGAATACTGGAAATTCTTGGGGGCAAGCACATACATCCCGTTTCCGGAATTCCTGGAGGATGGTCTAAAAGGATAGGTGAGGAAGAGAGGGCAAAAATCGAAAGGTATTCCAGGGAAATTCTGGAGCTCGGTATGAAAACTGTGGAGGTAGCTGAAAGGCTGATAACTCAGAAGATTGAGGACTTCAGTGACGATTCCTTCAGCCTCGAGACGAACTATGTAGGGACGGTTGACAGGAGAAATGCCCTGAACTTCTACGATGGCCACCAGAGGATTATTGACCCGTCAGGGAAAGAGATCGGAAGCTTTTCCGGAGAGGGTTATGCGGAGGTCATAGCGGAGAAGGTGGTTCCCTGGAGCTACAGCAAGATTCCATATCTGAGAAGCTTTGGATGGAGCGGGTTCGTTGAGAGTCAGAAAAATTCCGGGACGGGTCTTTACATGGTAGGCCCTATTGCCAGGTTCAACGTGGCAGAGAGATTGGTCACTCCTCTTGCTGGAGAAGCCCTTGAGAGGATGCTGGAGTTTGCCGGTGAAAGACCCGTGAAAAACATAATCCTGAATCACTGGGTTAGAGCCATTGAACTGCTTTACGCAGCGGAGAGGTTGCATGAGCTATCCCAGGATGAAGAAGTGACGGGCTACGTAACAGCCGAAATTTCAGATATTACTGGGGAGGGGATAGGAGTTGTGGAGGCTCCCAGAGGCCTTCTGATTCACCATTACGTCACAGATGCCAGAGGTGTCGTGAGGGGTGCAAACCTGATCGTGGCAACAACCCACAACATGGGTGCCATAAATCTTGCCGTCAAAAAGGCCGCCAGAAAATTCATCAGGAACGGAAAGGTTGATGACAGCATCATCAATCGAATCGAAATGGCGTTCAGAGCCTTTGACCCATGCATAGCCTGTGCTACCCACTCCATAAACGCCAGATACCCACTTGAGCTGGAGATTTACGACTCAGAGGCGAATCTGGTGAGAAAACTCCGGAATTTTTAGACCTGAATATGAAGAGCATGAGGACTGTTGTGGTGGGTATAGGAAATCCCTACTTCGGTAACGATTCAGCAGGGATAAGGGTTGCAGAAATGGTGGAAATGGCGCGACAGTCCCTGAATGCTGACGTCGTGTACCTCTCCACCACGTCTTTTGAGGTAGTTGACAGAATCGTGGGTTACGATAAGGCTTACATCATCGACACACTTGAGGGTGAAAAGAACGGGAGGATTCACGTGTTTCGTATCGATGACCTGAATAGCAGCGTGCCACACATCTACGCATCTCACGCACTCAGCCTGACAGCAACTTTGAGAGTGGGTTATGAGCTCCTTCCCGATGATATGCCCGATGTCGAGATAATAGCAATCGAGATAGCTTATGCAGAGCTTGGAACTGGCTGCACGAGAGAAGTTGACGAGGCCGTTGAGAAGGCCTTTCGCATACTCCGGCAAAAGATTTTAGCAACGCATCAAGTTCCCTGAATAGTCCGAGGAAAGTTAATGTTAAATATTGTATCGAAGTGCCCATTTCATGGGTCTCGAAGTTGCAAGAAGGTACTTTGAAAGTGAAGACGGCCTCAAGGTTCCCGCTTATGTTGTGAAGGGAAACGGGAAGCCTGTCGTCATAGTTCACGGTTACGCATCATCCAAGGAAGAGATGCTTGGTCTGGCTTTTCGGATTGCTGAAAGGGGCTTCTATTCTGTGGCCATCGATCTCAGGGGCCATGGCGAGAACGAAAATCCATTCGATGAGAACGCACTTGCAGACGTTAATGGCGTGGTCACTGCCCTTGCAAGCGAGTTCGGACAGGTTTACGCCGTTGGATTCAGCCTCGGCGGTCTGTTAGCTCTTGCATCCAAAGCCAGCTATGTTGTGGCTGCATCTCCACCCCTCATGCAGAGCGTGGTTCCTGAAGCAAAGTTTATGCTTCGCCTCAATTCCTGCAGAGTTAAGGAGAAGGACAAAGAAGCTCTTTTCAGAATACTGGAAAAGCTGAATCCGGTGAAGCGGAGGAACTCAGCTTTCCTGCTTTACGGGAAAGGAGAATCGAGAGGAATAGCTGCAATGATCGAGAAGTGGGCCAATGAAAATGATGGTGCCTATTCTGTAATCAGCTCAAATCAGGCGATGCTGCCCGAAGTTGAGGTTGAGCCAGACAAGCTTCGCGATTACCTGCCCCACTTCGTCAGCCATCTTGCAATGCCCCACAGCAGGGAGAGTGAGGAGGTAATTCTGAGAGAACTTGAAAGGCTTTGAAGAGGATCGGTGAGTTCAATACTTCAGCCCTTACACGTCCTCCTGCTCCTCAATAACCCCCGTGAGGGCAATCAGAGCCGCTGGAATTGCATGTTCGGTTGCAAACGTGATGTGCGGTGCAAGGTCGATGACGTAGTCGGCAAATCTGAAAATGCCTTTCGGTATTCCTGTTCGGCTGCCGATGAATATTACAATCTCCTTTGCCAGTCTCAAGTCCTTCCCGAGCTCATCCTTGACATCTGAAATCTGCTTCCCTGTCGGGTCGGTTATTATCAGAATATTGCCCTTCCTCCTTTTATCCCGGACCGTCTGGTAGAGGTCCTGAATTAAGACATTCACGGCGCTCACTTCCCTATCATAACTCTTCTTTTGGATGTCAAGTCTGCTGAGCTGCCCCCTTCTGACGCCCTTTATAAACTCTGAAAGCTGATAGGCGTCAACATAACCAAATGGTGCGATTACGAGCTCCTTAATTTCGAAGGACTGGGCCGCTCTGCCTATCCTTTCACCCATCTCTCTCGCAGCCACATAATCTTCAAGGTATGGAAGCTGAACGATGCTGATCCTCTCAAAAAGCTTTCTGGAGTCGATCTTATCTGGAGTGTACTTCTTTCTCTCCTCCTTCCCATCCAGCACTCCGATGTATGCAGTATCACCCACGATCTCAACGTAAACAGCTTTTTCAGGAAAGTCCAGGCTCACGTCGGCTCCGCTTAGCTCTTTTATCCTTGCACCCAGCCTGATGTTCACATCCATGCTTGTGAATTGATGTTTTCTGCCTCTCCTCGTTGTTCTGATGGCAAAACTGCTGAAAGAACCCATGTACTTTACAATCTCTTCAGCCCTCGATGCAATCTCATTGGGGTCGGCTTTGCAGACTGTTACGACTGGTATTGCCCGTTCGATTTCCGGAACCTCTCTCACCCTTTCAATCTCGTCGCTGTGAATTATTATCAGGCCAAGGTAGCCGGAAGGTCTGACCTCGATTTTTACCTCACCTGCACTCCTATCACCAAGAACATCCTTAACGTGAGATGCTGCAACGTATTCCATCCCCCTCTGGGTTTTGGCGACGATCATCGAGTAGGTGGCTCAGGAATGAAGAAAAACCATTCGGTGGTTGGGTGAATTATTGGTTTGGAATTGCCCAGCATTCAACTCGGCTCGGCTAGCCTCAGAGATGCGACACTGCTCATGGCAAAGATGGCTGCGAATGTGAAGAAAACCGGTGCAAAACCGGTCACATCGATAAGAAATCCTGATAAAACACCTGAAATCACGCTTCCAACGTTGCCGGAGAAAACCAGAAAGCCAGAAACGGATGCAGCGTTTTCCTCCCCGGCTATCTTTGTGGCCAGCCAGTACGTGGCGCCAACGCCAAACCTGAAGAAGGTTGATGCGATGAAGAGGATCAGCACAGCCTGAAACAGTCCATGGGCGAATGGGAGGATTGCGAAAGACGCTGCACCCAGCGCCTGATTGAGCAATATGGTCTTCTTTTCCCCAACCCTCTCCGCAAATACTCCGCCGATGACGGCACCAACCACGCCGGACAGAGGGAAGACAGATGCGTAGCCAGCAGCCTCCAGAGAAGAAACGCCAAAGGTGGTCAGGTAGAGCGCAGCCCAGGTGAAAGTTCCGATCATGGCGAAGAATACGGCAAACTGGGTAAACGACAGTATGATTATTCTGAAATCCCTTATGAAGGCAAAACTCCCACCTCCACTCTCTTTGGGAGCTTTAAGCGCCAGAACAGCAGCCAACAGGAGCATTATGGCAGCGGGAACGTAGAACGACAGCTCCATGTCGTACTCTGCCAGACTCTTTGCCAGGATGAACGCCAGCGACGTGCCTATGGGCACTGAAGAGCCAAGCAGAGCTATTGCTTTCCCTCCACCCTTAGAACTCATCTTAACCAGCGGTCCCCAGCCCGTGCTCTGTCCGATGCCGTTGATGAACATGCCCAGAATTATGAGCGGAAGAACCCAGGTGGTCACAATCAGGTTGCCGGCAGCAATCAGGAGTGTGCCGGTGGTCAGAACGATTCTGACTCCTAACCTGTCGCCAAGAAAGCCTGAAGGCATCTGGAAAAGCGTGTAGGCCAGGAAGAGGGAGGAGGTGGCGACACCCATCTGGGTGGCCGTGAAACCATGTTCTTCGATTATGGCCGGTATCAGAGCCGGAAAGTTCATCCTGCCCAGATAAAAAAGGACGTAAACCGTCCAGGGCAGAGCTACGTACTTCACACTGCCTAACACATCCCCAACGCCCAATGTCGCCTTTACTCCCTTCAACCAAGACCACACCTTGACTTTCTGCGGTTTTAATCTGATTTTTGACAGGTACTGACTTTTGCGTACAGTTCACTTAAAAATATGATTATCACCAGTCCGGAAAAGAGTTTCCCGACTCCTGTTCGATTAACAGAACACTGGCCTTGCAAGAAAGTGTTCAGTGAAAACTCTGACACGTAAAGAGGTGGGTAACCTGACATAAATAAGTTATAAAAAAGATTCAGAAAAGCTCGTTCAGGTAAATCAGGTGCTTGCCGAGCTTTCCGCCGTAGTTTCCAGCAGTTATCTTCACGACTCCCGGAATCCTCGTGGCAGCCTCTATTCCAGCTTTCGTCGCCTCCTTTATTGCGTCGATGGATATTCCGTTTATGACTATCTCGTAGATTGCCCTGACGCCTTCTGGAACGGCAGTATCGGGCACCTGATCCCTTATGCTTGGCGCAAACTTCTCGTTGGTTGAAGCCCTCAGGAACTTGTACTTGTTCGCCCCCACTTTCGAGCCCGACGCCACTATTCCGCCGGGGAAGGGTGTGATTACGCCTTCAACGTCAGCAATTGCCTGAACCGCAGCTTTTGCAGCAGCAAGAGCTGACGGCTGGGTTTCGGCCATGATGAAGAAGTTCCCTCCGGCAATGCCATTTGTGTAGCCAATATCGTTCTCAATTAGAAAATCGCCCTCCATCATGGGCACTGCCCACATCTTCCTGCCGCCAACTTCCACCTGCTTCTCAAACCCATCTGCAAAGAACCTTAGCTTGTTGCCCGTGTCGAACTTCTCTTCAGCGTCCGGCAGGCCGTTGAAGACCGCTGTTGTTGGAGCTGTAAGCACACACTGACCAATCCTCGCCAGCAGCTGCTCCTCGAGCCCCTTCTTGCTCATGTGGCAAATCTGGATGTAGTAGCCCGGCCTGCCGTCGGGCGTTTCGTCAAGCGACGCCTTCTTTTCAATTCCCGCCTCTGCGGGGCACATTATAACTGACGTTCCGAATCCTGTAGCCTCATTCGCCGCAACGTAAGCCCAGTCATAGTCGTAGGCGGTGATCAAAACCCTGGCAATTTTTATGTCAAAAGCCTCGGCAAAGGTCTCTTCCACTTCAACTCCATTCACCTTCATTAAAATCACCAGAAGGTGTGTGTTCAGAGATGTTATTAATGTTTTGATTTTTGAGGCATCTCGTTTTCGAATGATGCAGTTAACACAGTTACAATCCAACCCCAATCTGAAAAGTCTTTACCAGCTAAATCAGGAAGCAGTCTGCTGACCCAGAACATCAAGAAAAAGGGAATAAAAAATTTAAAGCTCTTTGGCTGCCATCTTTATGTCTTCAGCCTTGACAGTCTTCCTGCCTGCGTGATTCGCAAGCTCGACAGCCTTCTTACCAACCTGAAGAGCGTAGTCCTCAATAGCCTCAGCAAGAGCCTTTTTTGCAGCTTCACTTACACGAGGTGCTCCGGCATTCCTTATAATTCTCTCCACCGGTGCAAGGGGCAACTCCATATCCTATCCACCTCCTACTAATTGAGATATCGAATCTCCTCAACGTTAATTTTCGCAACTTCTCTTATATAAATTTTTAGGTTCCAAGGGGTGAGAAATTGATTGCTTAAGGGATTTATTGCTTGCAGTGATGAACCCGGGCACAGATGGTTCATGAGATGTGGTGGATGATTGCCAGAAGGAATTTGATGCACCTCTTTGGGGGAAAAACCTCATATTATTTTTTATCGACAGTTTTCTTATCATATATAATTTTACCATGTACGATTCGGGCAACTTCAGACAACCTGTGTTCAGCAGTTCTATCGTCGAGGATATGGATAACGTTCCAGCCTCTGGCAACCAGGAAATCGGATATGAGCTTTCTGTGACACCTCCAGAAAAATTTCTCGGCACACATGATCGCAGTTCTCCTTTCTGACGCAAGAGCCTCCAGTTTCTCTATCGCTTCCAGAAATTCATCTGTGAGCATGTAGTCTGCGTAATTTCTGAACCCCTCGCTTTGAATGGCTGTGTTTGGGGAGTCCTTGATGACTTGCCTCCTGTATCCTCCGAGAGCTTCGATCCATGCGTAATCTATGCCGTAAGTGGCGAGAATCTCCTGGAGGTCCTCCTTCCTGAAATGCTGGAGCTTGGAGGAAGGAAATCTCCTGACGTCTGCGATGACCTCTATCCCGTATTTAAAGATCAGCCGTAAAAACTCATCCAGGCTTCTGTTCGAGTGGCCAATTGTGTAGATCCTTCTAATGGCTATCCACCTCCGAGAGAAACTCCATAACTTCCTCTGCTCCTTTAACTCTCACGAATTCCACTGCTGCAACCGCTGTTAGTCCAGTTGCAAACCCATCGTCTATGACTGCCACAGCTTTTCCAGCGATTTCAGGAAGCGATTTCCTGTAAATAGAAATCCTTCTTTTAACCTCCCTTAGAACGTCTTCTGCGATTTTTTCGACCGCCACGTCATCAATTCTGGTGCGAGATACAATGTGGTGAGAGACGTGTACGTTTCCGTCTTCGTCAATTGCTCCAAATCCTGCTTCAGGACTCCAGGGGATTGGAAGCTTTCTAACTCCCACAACAAAAAGTGGCCTTGAAAGCCTTTTGGCAACCTCAACAGCAACAGGCACGCCACCGCGGGGTATGGCGGCTATGAGGTCAACCTCCGGTATAATTTCTGCCAGTCTTTTTCCCGCCTCACGCCTATCCTCAAACCGGTCATCAAACATGGTACCACAGTTAATTGTTAATGCTACTTCATCGGTAAAGTCTTTACGCAGGAGGAACTATGTCTTTCAGCTTTAAGGGAAAATGCAGAAATGTTAAAATCATCCCGGATAATCATCCTGCATGGAGCGAATATTTGCACCGTGGAGAATAGAGTACATACGCTCACCAAAATATGAAGGGTGCATATTCTGTGACTTCCCGAGTGAGAACAGGGATGATGAGAGGCTGATCCTTTACCGGGGCGAAAAGAGCTTCATCATAATGAACAACTACCCCTACAACCCGGGCCACCTCATGATAGCTCCCTACAGACACGTAGGGCAGCTGGAGGAGCTGAGGCATGAAGAGATGGATGAAATAATGAATCTGGCTTCCTTGGCAGTGCGGGCCATTAAGAAGTCGATGAATCCTGACGGCTTTAACATTGGAATAAACATCGGAAGGGTTGCTGGAGCGGGCATAGAAGACCACATCCACCTCCACATCGTCCCGAGATGGAATGGAGACACGAATTTCATGCCGGTACTGGCTGACGTGAAAGTGATACCAGAAGCGGTGGAAGAAACCTTTAAGATTCTGAAGGAAACGATAAACGGCCTGTAGTCGTATAGTCCTTTCCCTATAATCTCCCTTTAAATCTTCTTTCGATCCATCTTCTCAGATACGGATTCTCAATCCCGCTTACGGCACTTTCAATCTGCTTTCCGAAGTCCTTTCCGGTTTTCCTTGAGATTTCCATGAATGCCAGAGCCCGGTAGTAAGCTACGGGGATTCTCGCCGCTATACTTGCATCACGCCTTTTTACCGCAACTCTTTTCATGGCAGCGCTTTTTATTCTGATGTCTTTTATGTCGTCTTCTCCAGCCTCACCCCTCTCATACAGAATTGCCATTGCAACGTTCCTGTAATACTCATTTTCTATGCCATCCACACAGCTGCAGCCCCACTCCACCAGCATCAGAAGCGCCATGTCTTTTATGGGGGCCTCAAGCTCCAGTGCAGCATCGACTGCTCTCTCTATTTCGCCATCTCGTAAGAGCTTTTCGATTCTCTCGAGCTCTGCAGAATTTTCCGGGGTTTGCACGTTCACGTTTTCAGTTAGGGAATCATTATATGTAACCATTCCGGTGGTCTTCTATTGCCGGAGCCCTGTTTCGCTGGTGGCTGTACGATTACTCAAGCCCGATATCGGGAAGAGGTTGAGGCAGAAGTGAAAATTCAGCTATGCTTATAAAGGGATAGGCCAACTCTATTTGATGCTTCCAGACGTTCAGCTTTTGAAGCCTGAAGTGCCAATAGGGCTCAGCAGAGTTGGAGCCACGGGCATAAAGAAACTCGTCCAGGTTGAAAGGGAGGGGAAGAGACCTATAATTCTCATATCTTCATTCAACATTTACGTCGACCTCCCATCCAGCAGGAAGGGTGCGAACCTCAGCAGGAATTTTGAAGCGGTGGACGAGGTTATTGAGGGGCTGACGGCAAAGCCGGTGAAGAGGGTGGAGGATCTGACTGTCGCCATAGCTGACGAGCTGCTCATGAGGCACGAGTACGCTACGAGAGCAGAGGTTAACATGGTGAGCGAGCTCATAATGCGGAAGAGGTCCCCATCCTCAGGCTTGAAGACCCAGGAGGTAGTGAGGATATTCAGCGACGCCCTCAGATGGCGAGATGGCAGCAAGAAGGTGTTTGTAGGCGTTGAGGTGGCTGGCATTACCGTCTGCCCCTGCGCTCAGGAGCTTGTAAGGTCTGAGGCTGCGAGAAGGCTGGAGGAGATGGGGATCGACGCCGGGAGCATTCCCAAGATACTGGAGGCAGTGCCAATTGCATCCCACAACCAGCGTGGAAGGGCGATGGTCAAGATAGAGGTGAGGGACGACTTTACAGCCAGCATGGATGAGCTGATGAAGATAGCGAGGGCAGCTATGAGCGGTGAAATCTACGAGATACTCAAGAGGGAGGACGAGCTTGTGGTTGTTGAAAACGCCCATTTGAATCCGAGGTTCGTTGAGGACAGCGTGAGGCTGATGGCCAAAGCTACCCTTGAAATCTTCCCTGAAGCTCCAGACGACATCGCTGTTGTTTTCAGACAGGTGAACGAGGAGAGCATACACCAGCACGATGTCGTGGCGGAGAGAATCGCCACCATCGGTGAGCTGAGGAATGAGGTGGCCTCTCTTTAGTCAGAGCAGTCTGACGTGTTTCCCGCTTCGCCTTGTTTTCCTGCATCTTCTGCTTTTCTTCGTTACTCTAACCCTTTTTCAAGCATCTGCAGAGATTCTTGAGGTTTATCCCAACCCCTTCGACGAAAGGCTGGAGTACGTGAAGGTCAGGGTAAATTCGTCAGCATACCTCACTGACGGGGAGGGCTACGTGAACTTCAGTTCTCCCGGAATCTACTACGCTGCAAAAGACCCGAAGCTGTTCAAAAAGCGATACGGGATTGACGCAATCCCCTTTGGAAAGAGATTTGCACTCTCCAATTCAGGAGAAGAGATCAGGCTTTACGAGGATGGCAAACTGGTTGACACCTTCGATTACGCTAACATTTACAGAGATGAGGGTTTGATCTACTACAGGGGTGAAGAAGGGCAGTGGGATTTCAGGTACGATGGCTGGAGCGACTTCAGCAGCGTTAGCGACGTTGTGAGCGGAAAAATAGTGGTGACTCCGGCAGACCTCTCTTTCTCAGGAGAAGAGGCTGTGATGACCTCATACATTCTGACTCGGTGCAGCTTCGATTTTGAGAAGGGTATTTTGCTGCTGGACGCCTCGCCTGCTGGCGGACTGCCCGAGTCTCCCTGTCTGAAAGAGCTCAAGAGTAAAGATAACTTCAGTGTCCTCTTCCTGTCATCCCCTGTTTACCGGAACTTCCACTACAAGTTTGCAGTGATTGACGGGAGCAGGATAATCATAACCACGGAAAACTGGAAGTGGGACAAGAGGGGATACGTTGTTGTATTTGAAAGCGGGAAGGTGGCTGAATACCTGAAAGAAGTAGTCAGAAACGACCTGCAATTCAGGTCTGAGGCTGTTTCCGGCTCGGATTACACGTGGAAGAGCAGGTCACGTGTTGAGTCAGGCAGTTTCCGGAAAAATCTGGAGTTCGCTGCTGAAGTGGAGGTTTTCGTTCTGCCAGACTATAACCCCGTATTCGATTTTATAGCCTCCGCAACCGAGAGGCTTTACATTGAAGCCCCGTACATGGATTTCGAATGGTTTGAGGGTTTTGGAGTTGCAGAGAACTCAGACGCCTCACCTCTCCTGAAGTCCATAATCAGCGCTGCCCGCAAAGGTGCCGACGTCGTAATTGTGCTTGGCGACAGCAAGAGAAATCGGAAGGTGGCTGAATTTCTTGAAAGCGTTGCCGAAAAAGAGGGCGTGGAAATTCAGGTGAGCCTCACCGATCTGAAGCTCCACGGAAAGGCTGTGGTGGCTGACGACAGGCTCCTCATAACCTCCGCCAACCTGAACAAGTACGGACTGAAGCTCAACAGGGAAATTGGCATCATAATAAACTCCAGAGATGCCTCAGATTTCGTGGCAGAAATTATAAGGAAAGATGCTTCCGGAGGCGGCGATGTGGATGGGAATCCTCTAATCCCACTTATTGCTTTTGTGGCTCTGATTGCCGCCGCCCATGCTCTTCTGAGAGGAAAGAAGCTCCCTTAGTTTTTCGGCAAAGTGGCGACCTTCTTCATTGCTCAGCACCTCCACTCCGACCCTCCCAGCCTCTCTGAACGGCAGATTGAAGAGTCTGGCGAAGGGCTCCAGACAGTAAAATCCGTCTATTTCTCCGGTTTTGAAAAGGTAATACAGTTGCAGGTGGCTGCTGCAGCTCACGTCACCTCCCGGAAGCCCGTAGCCCTTCTGCCAGCCTCCAAGCCTTCCTTCATTGCCGGCAATTCCGTAAGCCAGGTCTTCGCCATCCTTCAGGATCACCGCCACGTCCAGAGCCCCCTTCGTGAATTCCGCCTTCGCCCTTGCTGCTGGCATCGGCACAGTTTTGACGCCGTCTGCATCAACGAGCTCAAACAGGTCAATGCCACCGGCTATCAGGCTGTAAACGGTGTCCTTGAAGAACGTTACCTCCCTCTCCTCACCCCTCTCGAGAACCTCCTCGCCGCTTTTCACCTCCATGTACCCGCATGCATCTGAAAGAGCTGTTATGGCTCCGCTTCCCTTGTCTACGGGGAATATTTTGTCCCTCACAACGAACACCGGCACGAACTCGTGCCTCCCTCCTCCAACGTATCTCGTTGCTAACCTTCCCCTCATTTTTTTCACACTCAGTCTGCCGTTCACGGCTTTCAGAAGGGCTGGAAATACGAATTCGTGGAGAACCGTGAGAGCCGAAACCGGGAAGCCCGGCAGGCCGAAGAAGGGCTTTCCTGAGACTTCTGCCACCAGAAATGGTTTTCCGGGCTTAACCTGCACACCGTGGAAGACTATTCTGCCTTCTCTGCCTATAATCCTGGGCAGCAGGTCTTTCTGACCCATTGAGGTGGAACCGGACGTTACCACTGCATCGCACTCCTGAAGAGCTTTCCGGACTGTATCGCGCATCTCTTCTTCACTGTCTCCAACTATCCCGTACCTCACAACATCGAAACCCGCCGATTTCAGGTATGCCGCAATGGCGTTGCCGTTAGCATCGTATATCTTTCCATAGGGTAGCTCGTTCCCGGGCTCAACCAGCTCATCCCCTGTGCTGATGACCCCGATGCGGAGAGTGGAAACCTTAACGGTCTCGAATCCCAGAGCTGAAAGCACACCTACCTTGGTGAAATCAATTCTTTCACCTTTTCTGACGACTCGCTGCCCCAAAGCGATGTCAGATGCCTTTCCCATCACGTTCTCCCCGCTTCTCACCGCCCGTTTGACGAGCACCTCGTCGCCTCTCCTCTCAGTGTACTCAACCATCACCACCGCATCGCTGCCCGGAGGCATAACTGCACCAGTGGCAATCTCCAGACACTCATTATGGCCAACCTCTATGCCGGGAGCTTGTCCAGCCTCAACAACCCCCTTTACCCTTAGAGCAACCGGACTCCTCTCATCCGCCTCAATGACATCCTGGCTCCTGACTGCAAAGCCATCTCTAATGGAACGCGGGAAGGGGGGAAGGTCAAGAGGGGCGTAAACGTCTTCGGCGGCATATCTTCCTGCGGCTTCATGAACTGGTAGCTCAACAACTCTGACGTTGAATTTAAGCTCTGAAATAAGGCTTTTAGCCTCCTCAACGCTCAGAAGAGTTTTGAATTTCATGGAGCATCTTTGATAGCTCAGAATTTTAATTTTTGCTGGTTGTTTGCTGGCTGAATGGGTGACAGAAACTGGCGGAAAATTGTAAAAATGGTAAAAACCGCTTTTAAACAGCCCTGATTACATCTTTAAGTGCTTGGATGAAGCCTGAAATGACATCCTCGTTGACGTGGGGCATGATTACCATTCTTATGGCTTTCGGCTTCCTTATGGTAGATACTACCCAGTCTCTTCTGTAAAGCTCATCCTTTATCTTCTCCGCCTTATCCGTCCTGAAGGCAACGACGTTCATTACGGGCTCGATAACCGGCTCGAAGCCCAGATCACGCATTTCCTCGACAAGCATCCTCGTCATGTCCATGCATCGCTCCACGACCCTCTTCATCCCGTCATATCCGAGATGGCGGAGCACGGCGTATGCAGATGCGACTCCGGTGCCAGGGCGAGTGCCGGTTAACGTGTACTGGCTCCTGGACGTGAGATACGGCGTCTCCACCTCGAGGGCTCTCAGGTAGCTCCCGTCCCTGAAAAGTATGCCTCCTGCAGGAATTGTCGCCATTCCCATCTTGTGGGGGTCGATGGTGATTGAGGAGACTCCGTCAAGCTTGAAGTCGAAGTCAGGGGCGTCATCCATGAAGGGCAGCACGAGGCCGCCAAAGGCTGCATCAATGTGGAGCTCGATGCCTCTCTCAACGGCAAGGTCGGAGAGCTCCTTTATCGGGTCTACCTGCCCCAGCTCTGTCGTTCCGGCGATTCCAACGAGAGCGATGGTGCTGTCATCCACAAGCTCCTCAACAGCGCTAACATCGACCCTGTAATCCTCGTCCAGCCCTGCCCTTCTAACCTCGACGCCCAGTATGTCGCCAATCTTCTCGAAGCTGAAGTGGGCCGATTCCGGAATGACAATGTTTGATTTCTGAACTCCCTTTTTCTGCCTCATGACGTTTCTGGCTGCCCTTATCCCCTGTATGTTGGCCTCAGTTCCTCCTGAGCATATATAGCCAGCAGCATTTTCGTTGTGGAGCATCCTGCCAAGCATCCTCATCAGCCTCTCCTCAAGCTCCCAGGTGCCCCTGAATATGCCCGGATCGCCCAGATTCGTCTCGAGAAAAAGTCTGTGGGCCTCAACGGCAACTGGATGGGGTGTTGTGCACATTGAACTGAGAACCCTTGAATAGGGGATGTCCTTTTTCCTGAACTCCTCCAGTTCACTGAGCATAGCCGAAACTTTGCAGA
>CAZHKD010000012.1:0-24967 GCA_964533255.1 uncultured archaeon
CAACAGAAAAACTTATTATATTGTCACCCTTTCGCTAACTCGGTGTTCTGCTATGGGCGACGACTTGCTGGTGTATATCGATGGCGAATTTGTCCCGGCTAGCGAAGCGAAAATCAGCGTGTTTGATCACGGGTTCCTTTACGGCGATGGTGTATTTGAGGGCATCAGGGCCTACAATGGCAGGGTTTTCAAGCTGATGGAGCACCTCGACAGGCTTTACGACTGTGCAAAGGTGATCAAGCTCAGAATACCCGTTTCAAAGGAGGAATTTGCTGAAATCATTCTCGAGACTCTGAGAAGGAACGGGTTGAGAAATGCATACATCCGCCCTATAGTCACGAGGGGCGTCGGTGATCTGGGGCTTGACCCTGACAAGTGCGAGAACCCATCAATAATCGTAATAACTCAGGAATGGGACAGGCTGTATGGCGATTTGTACGAGAAAGGTCTCAGAGCGATTACTGTGGCAATCAGAAGAAATCCGATCGACTCCCTGCCTCCGAACATAAAGTCCCTCAACTACCTGAACAACATCCTTGCGAAGATCGAGGCCAACGCTAAGGGCGGTGACGAGGCGATCTTCCTTGATCACAACGGCTACATCTCAGAGGGAAGCGGGGACAACATATTCGTTGTGAAGAACGGAGCGGTCATAACTCCTCCAACCATCAACAATCTCAGGGGGATAACGAGAGCTGTCGCCATCGAGCTCATCAAAAAACTGGGCATACCCTTCCAGGAGGCAAACATCGGGCTTTACGACCTCTATTCAGCGGACGAAATATTCGTCACAGGCACCGCCGCAGAAATAGCCCCCATAACCTACATCGACGGCAGGGTTGTTGGAGACGGCAGGCCAGGAGAGCTGACGAAAAGGCTTATGGAGGAGTTCAGGAAGCTCACAGAAACTGAGGGGGTTCCAATTTACGACGAATAAGGGGTGAAAAGACAGGTGCTGCTTTCTCTGGTTCTGGAGCTGAAGGACAAGCCCGGACAGCTTTTGAGGGCTATTGAGCCCATTTCAAGGCTTGGAGGAAACATTATCGGGGTTGTGCACAAAAGAGACAGGGTCTCGCCTCTTGAAAGAATCAGCGTCGAAATTTCTGTTAAAATTGACGAGGGAAAGGTTGAGGAGCTCGTTGAGGCGCTGAAGAGAAACGGGGTGGTGGTGAAGGCCTACAATGAAGTAAGGCTTGTGGCCAGCACGTCTCTGCTTCTTGTCGGCCACATAATCCACACAGACCTGAGCGACACCATAAACACCATAGACGCCACCGGCTTCGCGGAGGTGGTGGAGATGCACATCAGCATGCCCGAGGTCAACCAGCCATCCACGGCCATGGTGACAGTTTCAGCAACGGGAAAGGAAGAGCTGAAGAAGGCTGTGTCTCTGCTGAAGGAGACGTGCAGGAAGAAGGACATCATGGTAATTGAGCCGCTGAACGAGGATCTGGCATGAAGCGAATAGGAATTGTTGGATTCGGCGTTGTTGGGAGGGGCGTTGCGAGGGCTCTCGTGACAAAAAGGGACGTGCTGGTAAAGAAGGCTGGCGATTACAGAATTGTGGCGGTTCTCGATTCGAAGGGCGGGATTTACAGCGATGACGGCATTGACGTTCTCGATGCCATGCGCATCAAGGAAGAGAAGGGGCAGTTGCCCGAAGGGCTGACCGTCGAAGACGTCATAGAGCACATCGACGTGCTCTTCGAGTGCACGCCCACCAACGTTGAGACTGGAGAACCGGGATTCAGCCACATAAAGCTCGCCTTGCAGAACGGCGTGGACGTCATAACCTCCAACAAGGGCCCGCTGGTGGTTGGATTCAGGGAGCTGATGGAAGCAGCGGAGAAAAGCGGTGCAAGGCTCATGTATGAGGCCACTGTTGGAGGGGCGATGCCCATAATAAAGCTCGTTGAGAACGAGCTTGCGGGTAATGAGGTTTTATCCATAAAGGGAATTCTTAACGGCACATGCAACTACATCCTCTCCAGAATGGAGCAGGAGAAGATGCCCTACTCCCAGATACTCAGCGAGGCCCAGGAGCTTGGGATAGCTGAGGCAGACCCGAGCTATGACGTTGAGGGAATAGACGCTGCTGCGAAGCTCGTAATCCTTGCCAACTCACTGTTGGGCTCAGACGCCACGTTCGCTGATGTAGAGAGAACAGGCATCTCAAACATCACTCCTGAAGCCTTTGAAATTGCTGCCATGAAGGGGTACACCATCAGGCTGATTGCCGAGGCAACCAGAGATGTGCTGCGAGTCTCTCCGCGCCTAGTACCATTAAACAGCCCCCTCTGCGTCTATGGAACCCTGAACGCTGCGCTGATTCAGACTGACCTCGCAGGAGAGGTGGTTGTGATGGGCAGGGGGGCAGGAAGCAGTGAAACTGCCAGCGCCATGCTCTCGGACTTTGTGGAGCTGTCCAGATGTGGTTTAAGATAGCCATCGCAGCCTCGTTCCTTTTCTATTCCTGCATTCTTGACCTCAAAGAAAGGAGAATTCCGAACAGAGTATGGAAGTGGATGCTCGTGGCCCTGATCCCTTTCACGGCATATGAGGCTTCAACTAAAACGGCTCACCAGCTTATTTTCGGTGCTGCTGGCGCAACTTTGATGGTGAGCCTGGCCTATCTCTTCTATCGCATCGGCGCTTATGGTGGAGCTGATGCGAAGGCTCTTATGGTCATAGCAATAACCTTCCCATTCTATCCTGAACTCCCTCCATTTCCCATCCTGAACAGGGGATTCGGGATATTTGCATTCTCCACCCTGTCAAATTCCGTCATTGCTGCACCGTTCATTGTTGTTGTTTTTGCCATCAGAAATCTTGTCAGGGAGGGGTATTCAGCCCTGAAGGAGCACCCGGTAGGCTTTCTGTTCGGGTATCGTGTTGACGTGACGAATTTTCCCAAATTCCACAATCTACTTCAGGCAGTTAGAAATGGTGAGGTCATCAACCTCAGGAGGGGGATTGACCCAGAGGAGCAGGAGGGGAATGTGCTAGAAGCTTTGAAAAAAGTTGGCTGCGAGAAAGTCTGGGCGACCCCTCAGCTGCCATTTCTGATATTCATAACCGCTGGATTTCTGATCGCCACTTTTCTGGGAGACTTGGTAGTCTTTCTGATTACTCTCCTGCTCTGATTGGTCAGTTCTGGGGCCAGAGGCTGGCTCGAACTACCTTAGGTCATCTCAGGCCCAGAACAGAGCTTTTATGAAAATCGAAAACTGTCACTTCTTCACCCTCTGCCTTCAGCCTCACCCTCCTCGTTTCGTCCACACTGCCGACTACCGCTGCGTCCAGCCTATGTTTCCTGAAGATTTTGACTACTTCCTCACCGTCCTCTGCCGTCACGACAAATCCACATCCAGGGTAGGTTTTCAGCCAGTCCTCCAGACTTACGTTTTCAGGTTTTGGTAGTGCCAGAACATCGATAACTCCCCCGACACCGCTCACTTCAAGCATCATTGCCACAGTCCCCACAACTCCAGCATTGCTGATGTCTTTCCCCGCTGTAACAGCCTTTTTCTTCCCCAGCTCTACCATTGACTCTAACTGAGCTCTGAGCACTTCTGGATTCTTTCTGGTTGAGTCGAAGTTGTAGCGGAGCTTTGGATGCTGTTCTCCATCTACATCGACAGCAACAACTATCTCATCTCCCGGTCTTGCTGTATTTGATCTTATCAGGTTTTGCTTTTCCACTATTCCCACCATGGAGACGCTGATGGAGCTGTGTGAGGCGAAAGGGTGGATGTGGCCCGTGATTACAGGGACATCATATTTAATGCTCGCCTCTCTCATCCCCTCCACCATCAGTTTGAAATCTTGTTCGGTAACAAACGACATGATATCGCTAGCGTAAAGGGGTCTTCCGCCCATTGCAAAGATGTCGTGAACGTTTACCAGAATTGAGACGAATCCACCCCACCATGGGTCGGCTTCCAGCACAGCCTCCCATACTCCGTCTGCGGCAAAGAGAAGGTATTTGTCTTCCAGCCCCAAGTCAACAACTGCTGCATCGTCACCAAACTGCTTTACATTCAGCATCTGGCAGAACCTTCCGGCATAAACTTTCCTTCCCACACCCGCATACTCTCTGACCTCCGCAGCAAGCTTCTTTAACATGTTCATAGCTATTCGGGCATCTTTATCTTTTTTTGCGTGGCTCCTGCACACTCTGGGATGCAGGTTTCTGTAATGGGGCAGTAAACCACTTGGAGGGGAAGTCCATACCGTTATTACTCCCGCCTCTCTTTTTTTAAGAATTCTCTGATTTTTTCGGATTCGATCCAGCCCCTGTCCAGTTGTTGCACTATTTTCTCTATCTCTCTTGCATTGTGGGCAATTACCTCGAACAGCCTGTTATAGCTCTCTTTCTTCATTTCCTCTTTGAGTTCAGCATATCCCATAATCACTGAGAGCGGATTTCTTATTCTGTCAACCAGGATGGCGAATTGCTCAATGTTTTTCTCTATCTGTTTGTAGGCAATTCTCTTCTGCTCTTCGACTTCTATTGATTTGATTGCAAAGGCCAGGTCATTAGCAAGGGTCTGGAGCAGCTCCACTTCTCTGTCCAGTGGTTTTCTGTCCTTTGAGTATATCACTACAATCCCTGTGACGCCGTCATCCAAAATCATCGGGACAACCATGCACACTCTGTGAAGCGAATGCATTGGGCAGATTGAACAAACCTCGTGTTCAGACGTGTCCCGCACCTCCACACTCCTTTTTTCAATGGCTGCTCTGACGCAATCATATGGCGGTACTTTTTTAAGGTCAATCACGAATCCCTGAAGCTCAATTTCTGCTTTTGACCTGACAGCGGGGATTATGAGGTTGCCCTCATCTCCGTGGACCAAGCCGATCCAAGCCGAGTAGTAGTCTTCGAGGCCTGTCAGTTCCTCGCACGCCTTCTGCAGGAGCTCGTATTTATCCTTCTCATGAACAATGAGCTTGTTGATGTTGTTGATTGTGCTTAGGAGTCTGTTCACCTTGATAAGCTCTTTTTCCATCCTTTTTCTCTCGGTTATCTCCCTCACTATCCCCTCAACTTCAACCACTTCGCCGTCCTTGAGAACAGGCCACTCCACAAGATCGAACCACAAAACTCTCCCGTCTTTTGTCACGGCTCTGAACTCATTTCTTACGGTCTCTCCTTTCAGCGCCCTGTTGAAGAATTCTCTTACCGACTCCAGCTCTTCGGGGTGAATGAGCTTTTTAGAAGAATGTCCGATTATTTCATCGACTTCATAACCGAGGAGTTCCGGAAATTTGGGGTTTACGCTTATGAACTTCCCGTCTCTTCCAATAATAAAGAACAGATCCTGGGCGTTTTTGTAGAACCTCTCGTATTTCTGTAGTTCCTCCACCATCTTTTTCCGCTCTGTAATGTCCCGTGCGACACATTCCACTGCCACAACAGCTCCTTTCTCTATTATTGGGCGTGACCTGATTTCAACCCATTTTTCCTCCCCGTCCTTGGTGCGGCATAAAAGCTCATATGGCTCGGTAGGCCGTCCTGTAAGTATTTTCTCCCTCATTTTCTGAGTTGCCAGAGGTAAAAACTTTTCATCTATTATGTCCCGTATATTCAATCCCCTTATTTCTTCCTCGCTGTAGCCCATCACTTCCCTCCCCATTCTGTTCATCTCAATGAAGTTTCCGTGTATGTCGTGTATGTAGAGAATGTCATTTGCATTCTCCCACAGGTCTCTGTACTTTCTTTCCGACTTTCGCAGCTCTTCGGTTCTCTCATTTATTTTCCTGTTGAGATACCAGGTAGAAACGGTGAAAATGGATGATGCTGCTAAAGCGAGGCCACCGAGGATCAGGATGTATTTAACCCACCCAGCTACGGGTCTGCCAAACCACTTGTCATGAATCTCGTCATACTTTCCACTGGATTTTACAGCATTGAGGGCGTAATTTAGCTCATTCAGAAGGGCAGTATTACCTTTTTTAACCGCTATAGCCCGATACCCCACGTTTATCTTTTTTCCTATGACTTTTACGTCACCGTATCCGTACTTCTGGATCAGATAGAGCCCGGTGTGGTAGTTTCCGAAATATGCAAAGGCGTCACCTCTCACAAGCATTTTCATTGCCTCTATCTGATTGTCCACCGCTATGACCTTTGCACCCTTCCCTGAAATGACCTCATGGGCTACATCTCCTCTCTCAACCACCACCGTGTGGCCTCTGAGATCGTCAAGAGATGCGATCCCGTAAACGTCGTTTTTGACAAAGATTGCCAGCGTGACATTCAGGACGGGGTTTGTAAAGTCGTAAAGCTCCTTCCTCGGCTCGTAAGCAGCCATGAAGGCCATATCAATGCTGCCATTATTCAGGGATTTTACCACCGAGTCCCAGGGCATGGGTTTGAATTCCACGCTTTCGTTCACAACCTCAGCCATCGCCCTGATCAGGTCCACGTTGAAGCCCTTAACCTCTCCATTTTCAACGAATTCGTGAGGGGGGTAGTTCTCGTCAATCCCGATTACCCATCCAGATGACGGAATAGTTATGAAAGTCAGAGTCAGGAATAGCAGAACAAGCAACGTTTTACTCATCTTTGGCCACCCTGAGCCTTATCACAAAAATGCTACCCCTCGGTTTGTTATCCTCAACCCTCACATCTCCACCGTATCTTTCAACCATCTTCCTGACGATGTACAGCCCCAGGCCTGAGCGGCCGGTTCTTCCGTATTTGAACCCTTCTTCGAAGATCTTATCCTTTATCTCATCAGGAATTCCTCTGCCATAGTCTGCAATTCTTATTTCGCAGAACTCCCCCTTCCTCTCAATTTTTATGTCAATCCTGTCCGTCCCTCCGTGAACGATTGCGTTATTTATGACGTTGTCCAGCACCGGAATTAGGGCGTCATCTGCCAGAACATGACAATCGCCCTTGATGCTGAACTCGATTGGGTAGCTCTCTACGACCTTCTCTACCACCTCTCTTGCGCTGAAGGCTCTCAAATCGCCAGCAGAGGAGGCGAGAAGCTCCAGCTCCCTCATCCTCTTAATAAGCTCTATGCCCTTATCCACAGCCTTTCTTGCAGTCTCCAGCAGCCTCTCGTCCCGGGTTTCCGCAAAGGTTTCAAGGGCTCCGCCGATTGCTGTGAGGTCATTCAGTATGTCGTGTCTGATTATTTTGTTTATAAGCCTCAGAACTTCGTTGAGCTGTATTATTGCCTTTTCAGCCATCTTTCGCTCAGTTATATCCATAAAATTTCCTAATGCAGCTCTTCTCCCCTGATACTGAATTGAGGTTACAGTTTCCATAATCCATCTTACTTCTCCACTCCTGGTAACAGCCCTGTATTCGTAGGGCGTGGATATTTCACCTTTCAGCATTCTGATGGCGTTCTCCCTTACAAGGGCTCTGTCCTCAGGCACAACAAGAGTCAGGGAGTCCTTTTCCAGCAATTCCTCCTCGCTGTACCCGGTTATTTTCAGGAACTGTGGATTGACGATTTTGAACTTCCCGTCCTGGACTATGTAGACACCTATTGGTGAATTCGTGAACAGCCTGACAAAGAACTGCTCTGCCTGCTTTCGGTCTGAGATGTCACGGGCAATGCTGAGAATAGCCTGTTTTCCGCCAAACTCAATTACAGTGCTGCTTATTTCAGTCGGGATGACTCTCCCGTCTTTGCTGACGTGGGCAGTCTCGAAAATTAAATGCCCCCTCTCTCGAAGCTCTCTGATCCGTTCAGATGCGAGAGCCGAGTATTCCGGCGCTTCAATATCTTCGGGCGTCTTCCGCAGGAGCTCCTCCTTTGCATAACCCAAACGCTTGCATGCGGTCTGGTTAACTTCCAGAAATCGACCATCAAAATCATGGATGAAGATAGCATCGTTGGCGTTCTCAAAAAGCATTCTGAATTTCTGTTCGGACTCCTTTAGCCTCTCCTCCAGCATCTTTTTCTCGGTAATGTCGAAGAATATTGCGACACCGGCTGGTTTCCCGTTGTATGTTGTGCTGGAGAACGCAAATAACCCCCACCTGACGTCCCCACTCTTCGTCAGGAAGGGAATCTCGTATATTGTGGGCTCTACCCTCTCACCTGTTTGCCTCCTCTTTCCTCTCTCCTTTACGACCTCTCTGATGCTGGGGTGAGCAAGCTCCCAGAAAGGGACCCTCATCAGCTCCTCTCGCGTATACCCCGTTAGTTTCTCCACCACCGGGTTAACGTAGACATAGTGGTCATCCTGGTAAACGAGTACACCGGCAATAGCATTTTCGGCAAGGGCTCTGAAGGATTGTTCGCTCTCCTTGATTTTCTCTTTCAGTTTTTTAATCTCAGTCACATCGACGACGCTTACCAGAAGTGCTGGCTCGCCTCTGTAATCTATCCGGTTGTATCTCAGCTCGACCCAGACCTCGTTTCCGTCTTTTCTGATAAGTTTAACGATGAGATGGTCTGGCAGCCCCTCTGTGTTTCCTGCCAGGGCAAACTCAGAGTACTTCTCCACCTCTCTCGCGTAATCGGGGTGTATTAAACTGAAGGGGTCCAATCTGTAGAGTTCAACCTTAGAATAGCCGGTTATTCTCGTCGCCTCCTCATTTATTAGGGCGAACCGTCCATCCTGGAAAATAAATATGCCTGCTGGTATGTTCTCAATTATATTCCTGTATTTTTCCTCATTCTCACGTATGATTTTCTCAAAGGGTTCTATTTCAGCATTCTGCGTCAGGTCTTCCAGGATGTGCAGGATGTATTCTGAGCCATCGATCGCAACTTTTCTTGTTTCAATCTTCAAGAGCTTGCCCAGGTTCGGTTCGTATGCGATATTCACGTCATCTTTAATCGGCCTAAGCGTGGGGCAGTAATCAGGGGGGTAGGGTAGCGAGTGGAAGATGTGGAAGCACTTCCCTCCCTCAACGTCTCCGAACTCCTTCCTGATTCTCTCATTGGTCATGATAACGTTGAAGTCTTCATCAATCAGGACCACGTATGCATCATCTCTGCTCATTATTTCCGGGACATCCGTTTTTCTGGTGGCGTTCGGCATAATTTATCACTAATATTACTGACCAAAAGGGATATATAATAGTTATCATCATCATGTAATATGGGGGTGAAGAGTACTGCCAGAATTCTTATTGCAGATGACGATGAATTACTAAGAGAAGTTTTGAAGACGATGCTGTCTGACTTTGAAGTGATTGAAGCGGATACCGGGAGAAAAGCTGTTGTCCTGTACCGGATGCACGAACCCGACGCCGTTCTGATGGACATCATAATGCCCGAGATGGATGGGATAGAAGCCACAAAGAGGATAATTAAAATGGACCCTGACGCAGTCATCATCGCCATTACGGCTTATGCCCCAACTAAAGGCAAGGATATGCTGGAAGCGGGAGCCAGAGAGGTAATTTCGAAGCCCATAAGGAGAAACGAACTTGTTGAGAAAATAAGGAAGTATATTGAATGCAGGTGTGACTGAGGCGCTCAACCCCCTCACACTCTGTATACCCTGCCAGCCTTTTTCAGCCTGTTCATCACGGCGGCTCCCAAACCCTCCTCCTTCACACCCTCCGTTATTATTACATCGACTCCCCGTCTGTCGAGCTCTCTCAAAGCCGAGAACAGTCTTTTTGCCACTTCTTCGACACTTCTCCCCAGCTCAACGACTTCAAATCCTTTTAAATTTCTGGTGTCCCTTGCAGCAATTCCAACTCTGAGCCCCTTTTCCCTGAGTTCCTCTGCCAGTTCCAGTATCTTCCTCTCTACTCTTTCTCCCGCATCTGTTTCACATGCCAGCACAATTAGCTCTGCCCTTGGAGAGTAGTGTCTGTACTTCATTCCCGGTGAGCGGGCAATGCCACTTTTGAAATCGGTCACCTCCACGACCTCTGATAGCTCATCTGCCGTAACTGCACCAGGTCTCAGAATTTCTACAGGCTCCTTCCTCGCGTCCACCACTGTTGATTCCAGACCAATCTTTGTCTCTCCACCGTCTATAATGCAGTCGATCTTCCCGTAAAAATCTTCGATTACGTGTTCAGCTCTCGTTGGACTCGGCTTTCCAGATAGGTTTGCTGAAGGTGCTGCAACCGGGGTTTCGGTCAGCTCAATTAGTTTTAGGGCTATCTGGTGGTCGGGCATTCGTATTGCCACTGTGTCAAGCCCTCCAGTTGTGATGTCCGGCACCACATCCTTCTTCTTGAGCACGAGCGTGAGAGGTCCGGGAAAAAATTTTTTCATGAGCTTTCGGGCAGTTTCGGTGACAAAAGCCAGCTCCTCGATAACTTCAAAGTCCGAAACGTGGACGATGAGCGGGTTGTCTGCTGGCCTACCTTTGGCTTCAAAGATTTTTCTGACTGCTCTGCTGTTTAAGGCATCAGCTCCAAGCCCGTAAACGGTTTCCGTTGGAAAAGCGACAAGACCGCCTTCTCTGATGATTTTAGCTGCCACTTTCAGCCTCTTCTGGTCAGGGTCTCTTGAGTCTACCTGCAGTATGAGCATCTCAAAAGTTTAATCGGTGGTGGTTTCAAAAGGATTTTGCTCTCCAGAGGATTGAAGAGTCTCGGCTGGTGATAAGCGATTTCTGAAATTTAAACCAGGAATACTTTCCAGAACGGTGCTGTCTGGCAGATTTAACGAATTATGTAAAATATCTCACGAAAAATTTTTTAAATTACTAAATGTTAAGGTTGCACAACAGGGCAACGAGAGGTGATTGCGTGCTGCAGTTGCGAGAACTCCGCTTTGAAGGTGAAATGTGCACAGGATGCAGTTTGTGTGAAAAGGTCTGCCCGAATGACGCCATTGGGGTATTCAGGAATGGCGTCAGGTTTGAAGTGGTGGTAAACGATAATTGCACCCTTTGCGGCCTTTGCTCTGATTTCTGTTTTTATGGTGCCATCCATGTGGTTCGGGATGGCGAATCGGGCAGTGCTTATATGAAGACGTTCAGAGAAGAGCTGGGATTCAGGAAAGTTGAGGTGGACATGAGCAAATGTGTTTACTGCGGACTGTGCATGGAGTCCTGTCCGAGGAACGCCATAAAGGTCAAACGAGAGCTTGATCTCAGCAAAATACGGGGAGGGAAGATCGAGTTCAGAGAAAAGGAGAACTGCATTGAGTGCAGGCTGTGCGTCATAAACTGCCCCACGAAGGCGGTCAGACTGGAGAGGGGCGCGCCTGTTATAAACGAAGACAGGTGCATTTACTGCGAGATCTGCTCATGGGTGTGTCCACGCTCGATCATACACATCCACTGCGACTCCTGCAGGTTTCAGCCGGAAAGGCGAGGTGTTATTACTGGAGGTGTCTTCGTCAACGAGGATCTGTGCTCGATGTGCGGCATCTGCTCTGAGGTCTGTCCCGAAAATGCCATTACCGTTGCACGGCTTCTGGAAGGCGATCAGCACTTTGACGGTGAGAGGTGCTTTGGCTTTGAGTGCTCAATATGTGCCAATGTCTGCCCCAATATGGCAATCCACTACACGTACACACCCGAGAAAAACGTGGTGTTCAGTCAGAGGTGCAATTTCTGTGGAGCGTGTGAAAAGTTCTGTCCGGGCAAAGCCATAAAAATCGAGCGGAGGCTGTCTTCAGAGCTGGACGTGATACCCCTTCCTTCCGACATCAACAGGGGGGTTGTGGAGAGGTTTAAAGAGGCTGAAGTTGATGAGTTCTGCTCTGGATGCGGTATTTGTGAGTCCTACTGCCCTCTGATAAAGAGGGGAATTACCATGGAGCTTGCCGATGGAAGGCTGCGTCCGGTTGATGCGTCCAGCTGCACGATGTGCGGAGTTTGCGCTGAAAACTGCCCCATCGAATCCATAAGTCTAAGGGAATCTTCCGCCCAGTATCTTTAAATTTTCCTGGTGTGCAGGATGACTGCCGGGTCTAGCAAAAAGCACCGGCAAAAACGAAAAGTTTGAATACTGCACAATTGCACAACGTTACAATGTTCAGAAAAATCCTGGTTGCCAACAGGGGAGAGGTTGCTGTAAGAATTATGAGGGCCTGCAGAGAGCTGGGGATCAAATCTGTTGCCGTTTACTCCACTGCTGACCGATTCGCTTTCCATCGGGTTTACGCCGATGAATGCTACTGGATAGGAGATTCTCCTGCGGGCGAGAGCTACCTGAATATCGAAAAAATTATTGAGGTAGCAAAAAAAAGCCGTTCTGAGGCCATACATCCTGGATATGGTTTTTTAGCCGAAAATCCGGAATTTGCAATGAGGTGCGAGGAGGAGAACATCGTATTCATCGGTCCTGAACCAGACATCATCCAGACGATGGGCTCAAAGCTCAACGCCAGAAGGATCATGGAGAAGGCAGGAGTTGCTGTGGTGCCTGGAAGCGGAAGTCTGAGAAACGTCAGAGAGGCAAAAAACTTTGCAGAAAAAATTGGATACCCTGTCATTATTAAAGCATCCGGCGGTGGTGGAGGAATAGGTCTGAGCGTGGTCAGAAACGAGGAAGAACTTGAAAAAGCTTTCAATCGCTGTAAAACTCTTGGAGAAAAATTCTTTGGAGACGGCACAGTGTATCTCGAAAAGCTTCTGGAAAGGCCGAGACATATAGAATTTCAGATTCTGGCAGATGAAGATGGGAACGTTGTTCATCTCGGGGAGAGGGAGTGCAGCATACAAAGAAGGCATCAGAAACTGATTGAGGAATCGCCCTCTCCCGCCCTCGATGAGGAGAGCAGAGAAGAGTTCGGAGAAATGGCTGTCAGGGGTGCGAGATACATAGAGTACACGAATGCAGGGACGATGGAGTTTCTCTACCAGGATGGCGAACTCTACTTCCTTGAGATGAACACCAGGCTTCAGGTGGAGCATACCGTAACTGAAATGGTGACCGGAATAGACATTGTTAAGGAGCAGATAAAAATCGCGTACGGAAAAAGCCTGGAAATTGATCAGAAGGACGTCAGAATTTCAGGACATGCCATAGAATGCAGGATTTATGCAGAAGACCCATCCAGCTTTACACCCATAAGCGGCAAAATAGTTCACTACAGGAGCCCGGGAGGCATAGGTGTGAGGGTTGACAGCGGGGTTCAGATGGGTTACGAAATCCCATCCTATTACGATTCAATGATTTCAAAGCTAACAGTGTGGGGAAGGGACAGGGCAGAGGCGATTGCAAGAATGAAAAGGGCCCTGTACGAGTATATTATCGAGGGGATTGAAACTTCGATACCCTTCCATATGGCTGTTCTCGAGGATGAAGAGTTTGCAAAAGGCAACATTCATACCAGATTCGTCGAGGAGCGACGGATTCTTGAAAAGGTCGCAAAAATTGCTGAGGAGATCAGGCCTCTCAAGAGAAGGCTGGAAGAGATATTTACCGGAGACCACTTCACCATTCCCGAATCCGAAGCGCCAGGACAAACAATTGAACCCACCACCCTGATGGCAATTGCAGCGGCTGTTGCTGAATATGAAAGAATCGCCGGTAATGAAAATGGAAGGATTTTAGATTTAAGAAATAATGATGGTGTTTCGGGATGGAAAATTGCTCTTAAGCTGCTGAACGTCAGGTGATATAAATGCCTGATGAAAAACTCGCCAGAGCTCTCAGGGCAAGAATAAGGCGGGAAATACTTAGACTCATAATGAAACGAGGTAAAATGAGTGTGCACCAGATAGCCGAAGAGCTCAAAATAACCGAGTATACTGCATCGAGACACCTCAAACTCCTTTATGACCTTGGTATCCTTGAATACGAAATGAGGCCACCGGAAAAGTTTTACTACGTAAAAATTCCTGAAATCCGGGAGCTACTGGAGGTGTATGATAGGGTAGTCTCAATTCTTGCTGGAGAAAAATAGGCCAATATGGCTCGTTTGGTCAGTTGAAGGAGGAAATAGGAGAACCTAATGGGGGGAGTGCGAATTGAAAGCTGTCATATTGATGGGATCAAAGGCGGATTTGAAGCACTGTCAGAAGATATCCGAAATGCTGGTAGAATTTGGGATTAAGACAACTATGAGGGTCGCATCAGCGCACAAAACTCCTGAAAAGGTGCTGGAGATAATCAGAGAGTATGAAGATGACGAAGTGGTTTTCATAACCGTCGCAGGCAGAAGCAACGCCCTCAGCGGGTTCGTGGATGCCAACACGTCAAAACCCGTCATCGCGTGCCCGCCCTACAGCGATACCTTTGCTGGGATGGACATCTTGTCCACCATAAGGATGCCGTCAGGCGTTGCACCCATGCTCGTCATGGATGCAGAGAATGCTGCACTGGCAGCAGCCAAAATATTCGCCCTTAAGCATGAAGAGGTGGCAGAGAGAGTCAGGAAATATCAGGAGCTCAAAAGAAGGGAGGTGTATGCTGCAGATGAAGACATCGGAAAATGTTAGAAAAAGTTTATTAATTGAGGCAGGGAGGAGCAATCCCAGATGGGAAGTGTGAAGGATCTGATAATTCTGGAAGAGCCGAAAGAAGATAAACCCGGCGTAGGCCGCTTCGTTTTCTCCGACCGCTATTCTGTCTTCGACTACGGCGAGATGCCTGATCCAATTAGCGGGAAGGGCAAGGCGTTATGCATGCTCTCAGCCTACTTCTTCGAGAAGCTGGAGGATGCGGGGCTGAAAACACACTATCTCGGCCTTTACGACGCTGAAGACGGCAGGGTGAAGAGGTTCGACGAAATCGATAAGGCGGTCAACGCCATGGAAATCCGGCTTGTGAGGGTTGTACGTCCAGAAAGGAAAAACGGTTACGATTACTCCGCCTACAAATCTCTGAAGGGAAACTTTCTGATTCCTGTGGAGGTAATCTACCGCAACTCGCTGCCTGAGGGGAGCAGCGTCTTCAGGAGGCTTGAAAAAGGCCAAATTAAGCTGTCCGACCTGGGGCTTTCAGAGATGCCGGAGCCGGGAGAGAGGCTGGCGAAACCCTTCATAGACTTCAGCACCAAGCTTGAGAGCGAGGACAGGTACCTCAGCAGGGATGAGGTGCTGGACATCTGCTCCATAAGCCAGGACGAGCTCCAGGAAATCTGCAGAGTCGCCACAGTTGTTGACGAAATCATCACCAGAGAAACGGAGAGAGCCGGGATCGTTAACGAAGACGGGAAGATCGAGGTTGCCTTCGACGAGTACCGGCAGCTCATGGTCGTGGACTCTGTTGGCACGCCTGACGAGTGCAGGTTCAGCTACGACGGCATCGAGATAAGCAAGGAGGTTCTGAGGAGGCACTACAGGAAGACCGACTGGTACAGGCGGCTGGAGACTCTGAAAGGAGACCAAGACTGGCGGAGAATTCTTGGGGCACCACCAAGGCTGCCTGAAGAGCTCAGAAAAGCGGTTTCGGACATGTACATGGCCTGCTGCAACGAGATAACCGGCAGAAAGGTGTTTGAGGTGGACTCGCTGAGCGAGATAATCAGGAGGATTAAGGAGCTGGTTTAGGAGCTGAGTTTAGCAGAAGGAGTTGGTTTCAGATGCTCAAAGCGGCACTGGCACTTGAGGATGGGACCTATGTTGAAGGCAAGCCCTTCGGAGCTGAACGCGATGCTGAAGGCGAGCTGGTCTTCAACACCAGCATGACAGGCTACGTGGAAGCTTTAACAGACCCAAGCTACAAGGGTCAGATACTCATGATGACCTACCCCCTCATCGGAAATTACGGCGTGTGCAGGGAAGACTTCGAGAGCGACGGCGTTAAAGTTGAGGGCTTTGTCGTGAAAGAGCTGTGCAGGCATCCGAGCAACTGGAGGAGCGAGATGAGCGTTGATGAGCTGCTTAAGGAATACGACGTGCCGGGGATTGAAGGCGTTGATACGAGAATGCTCACCAAGAAAACGAGAATATACGGGGCGATGAAGGCCGTCATCGCTGTGGGAGAGGAGCTTGACAGGGAGAAGATAATCAGAAGGGCTGTTGAGCAGCCGTCAATCACCGAACTGGATTTGGTTGACAGCGTTTGCGTCAGGGAGCCCAGAGAAATCGATGCTGGTGGAAAGTACCATGTCGTGCTGGTTGACTGCGGGGTGAAGAACAGCATAATCAGGCAGCTCCTCAAGAGAGGTGTTAATCTCACGGTCGTCCCCTACAACTTTCCGGCAGAGAAAATCAGGGAAATGAATCCTGACGGAGTCTTCATATCCAACGGCCCGGGAGACCCGGCGAGGGTGAGGGAGACCATTGAAACCATCTCAAAGCTTGCATCCCACGTTCCAATGGCTGGCATATGCCTGGGCCATCAGCTTGCAGCCCTGGCTTTAGGAGCTAAGACCTTCAAGCTGAAATTCGGGCATCACGGAAGCAACCAGCCCGTCAAGGACTTCGAGACAGGCAGAGTTTTCATCTCCAGCCAGAACCACGGTTTTGCCGTCGACGAAAAAACCCTTCCAGAGGGCTTTGAGGTTACCCAGCTCAACCTGAACGACCACACCGTCGAAGGGCTCGTCCACAGGGACTTTCCCCTCATCACCGTCCAGTACCACCCTGAAGCAGGGCCAGGACCCCACGACACCTACTTCTTCTTCGACACCTTCGTTGAGCTGCTGAAGCAGTACTGAGGTTTCAGAGGTGAGTTCATGCCAAAAAGGGAAGACCTGAGAAAAATAATGGTTATCGGCTCAGGGCCGATTGTAATCGGTCAGGCTGCTGAATTCGACTACTCCGGAAGCCAGGCATGCAAGGCTCTGAGGGAGGAGGGATACGAGGTAGTGCTTGTGAACTCCAATCCCGCCACCATAATGACCGACCCCGACATGGCAGACCGCACCTACATCGAGCCCCTGACAGCAGAAGTGGTTGCAAGGATAATTGAGAGGGAGACCCCGGACGCTCTGCTGCCAACGCTGGGCGGTCAGACGGCCCTGAACATTGCCGTTCAGCTTGGCGAGATGGGCGTTCTGGAGAAGTACGGGGTTGAGCTTATAGGTGCGAAACTTGACGCCATAAAGAAGGCTGAAGACAGGGAGCTATTCAAGAAGTCAATGCAGAAAATCGGTCTTGATGTTCCCAGAAGCGAGATAGCCAGCGATGTGAGCGAAGCTTTAAGCATAGCTGACGAGCTAGGATATCCAGTCATTATCAGGCCAGCCTTCACGCTTGGCGGTACAGGAGGAGGCATAGCCTACAACAGGGAGGAGCTGAGAGAGATCGTTAAAAGAGGCCTTGAGCTGTCCATGATAAATCAGGTTCTGATAGAGGAGAGCGTGATAGGCTGGAAGGAGTTCGAGCTCGAAGTCATGCGTGACCTTGCAGACAACGTTGTGATCATCTGCTCCATAGAGAACTTCGACCCGATGGGGATTCACACTGGAGACAGCATAACCGTTGCCCCTGCCCAGACGCTGACTGATTACGAGTACCAGCGTTTGAGAGACGCTGCAATTGCCATAATCAGGGAGATAGGTGTGGAGACGGGAGGAAGCAACATCCAGTTTGCCGTGCATCCCGACAGCGAGAGGTTTGTGGCGATAGAGATGAACCCCCGTGTGAGCCGCTCTTCAGCTCTCGCTTCGAAGGCAACCGGCTACCCCATTGCAAAGATTGCTGCAAAGCTGGCCGTTGGCTACACCCTTGATGAAATCCCGAACGACATAACAAAGGAGACTCCCGCAAGCTTCGAGCCGACGATAGATTACGTCGTCGTCAAGGTTCCGCGCTTCGCCTTCGACAAGTTTCCGACTGCTGATTCTGTCCTGGGCACCCAGATGAAGAGCGTCGGAGAGGTCATGGCCATTGGCAGAACATTCGAGGAGGCGCTTCAGAAGGCTCTGAGGAGCCTTGAAATCGGAAGATTTGGTTTGGGCTGTGATGGGAAAGACAGGACGCCGAGCAGAGAGGAGATAGTCGAAAAGCTCCGCACTCCAAACGCTGACAGAGTTTTCTACATCCGCTACGCTTTGAAGAACGGGTTCAGCGTTGAGGAGATATACGAGCTCACCCGCATCGACCCCTGGTTCATCTCGAAGATCAAGAACATCATAGAGGTGGAGGAGGAGCTCAAGAGCTACGCTCAGAAGTTCTCAATTGAAGAGGTGCCCGTTGAGGTTTTGAGAAGGGCTAAGCAGTACGGTTTCAGCGATTTCCAGCTTGCCAAAATCTTTGGAACGACTGAGAAAGAAGTGAGGAAGAGGAGGAAGAAAGCCGGCGTATCTGCCACATTCAAGATGGTTGATACGTGCGCAGCAGAGTTTGAGGCGAAGACCCCCTACTATTACTCCTCCTACGAGCTGGAGAACGATGCTGTTCCGACGGAAAAGAAGAAAGTGATTATACTGGGCAGCGGGCCAAACAGAATCGGTCAGGGCATCGAGTTCGATTACTGCTGCGTCCACGCAGTCTTCAGCCTGAAAGAGGATGGATACGAGACGATAATGGTAAACAACAACCCCGAGACGGTTTCAACAGATTACGACACCTCCGACAGGCTCTACTTCGAGCCGATAACCCACGAAGATGTGATGAACATCTACGAAAATGAAGGGCCGGAGGGAATCATAGTCCAGTTCGGCGGGCAGACTCCCCTTAACATAGCCAGGCAGCTTGAGGAGAGCGGGGCGAGGATTCTGGGGACGGCTGTTGACTCAATAGACATTGCCGAAGATAGAGAGAGATTTTCGCAGCTCTGCGAGTCATTAGGCATCCCGCAGCCGCCCAATGGTATTGCCTACAGCATTGAAGAGGCTGTCAGGGTTGCGAAAAGTATTGGTTACCCGCTTCTCGTCAGGCCATCTTACGTCTTGGGCGGCAGGGCAATGGAGATAGTCTATGACGAGGAGACCCTCAGGCGATACATAAGCGAGGCAATCGAGGTGAGCCCCGAAAAGCCCATACTTCTGGACAAGTTTCTGGAGGACGCGATAGAGATCGAGGTTGATGCTCTGTGCGATGGGGAAGAGGTGGTCATTGGAGGCATAATGGAGCACATCGAGGAGGCAGGAATCCACAGCGGCGATTCTGCATGCGTTCTCCCACCTCAATCAGTGCCTCAGGAGATTATCGATACGATAGTGGATTACACACGCAAGCTGGCTTTGGCCCTCAAGGTTGTGGGGCTCATCAACATTCAGTATGCTGTGAAGGATGGAGTGGTGTACATTCTAGAGGCCAATCCGAGGGCGAGCAGAACGGTTCCATTCGTCAGCAAAGCCACCGGCATACCCCTTGCCAAGATTGCTGCAAAGCTCATGATGGGCAAGAAGCTGAGGGAGCTCGGAGTTAAGGAGAGGTTAAGCCTTGACCATGTGGCAGTTAAAGAAGCGGTCTTTCCCTTCATAAAGCTTCCAGGCGTTGACCCGGTTCTCGGCCCCGAAATGAAGTCAACTGGCGAAGTTATGGGCATCGACTACGACTTCGGGCTTGCCTACTACAAAGCGGAGCTCGCTGCTGGCATGAAGCTACCAACCGAAGGGACGGTATTCATCAGCGTTAAAAAATCTGACAGGGGGAGGATTCTTCCTGTTGCCAGAAAACTTCACGAAATGGGGTTCAGGATAACCGCAACCGATGGGACTGCCGAGTTTCTCAGGAGCAACGGCATAGAGGCTGAGGTGATTCTCAAGGTGAGCCAGGGGAGGCCCAACATAGTTGATGCGATAATCAACAGGCAGATAGACCTGATAATCAACACTCCCAGCGGAAAGCGGGGGAAGACGGAGGGATACCTGATAAGGAGGGCTGCCGTCGACCATGGCGTTCCCTACATCACCACCATCAGCGGAGCCATAGCGGCGGTGAAGGGAATCGAGGCGATAAGGAAATCAAGGATGACAATCAAGTCCATTCAGGAATACCATGAGGAAGTGGGAAGGAAGTATGGATAGCGAAGAGTTCAACGAGCTGATTGAAAGGATAAAGAAGCTTGATAGAGAGGCGGTAAAGCTGCTGAGGGAGGCGATCATAGCAGACATAGAGGGAATTGCCAGGATAGATGTTTACAGAGAGGCCAGAGCGGGAAAACCGGAGGCGATTTTCGCAGAGGGCAAAAGCGTTGAGGATCTGCTGAACATCGTTAAAGCCTGTGTGGAGAAGAGCGGTAAGGTTCTGGTAACCCGGCTGACTGATGAGCAGATGGAGGCATTGCAGCAATTCCGCCAATGGGACGTTCGAATAAACAGAAGAGCCAGAACTGCAGTAATTAAATCCGAAAATGAAAGCAGAGCAGAAATGATTGGCAGGGTGGCAATAATGACTGCGGGAACGTCTGACATTCCTGTTGCTGAGGAGGCTGCAGAAACTGCCGAGTTTCTGGGTATGGATGTTCTCAGATTTTACGACGTTGGCGTTGCTGGCATACACAGGCTCGTTGAACCGATAAAGAGGGTAGCGGAAGAAGAAGTGGACGCCATCATCGTTGTTGCGGGAATGGAGGGAGCACTGCCTTCTGTCGTTGCGGGAATGGTTGATGTCCCCGTCATAGCCGTTCCCACCAGTGTTGGATACGGGGTTAATTTTGGTGGTTTAACTGCGTTATTTGCCATGCTGCAGAGCTGCTCATCTGGCGTTGCTGTTGTCAACATCGATAATGGCTTCGGAGCAGCGGTTTTTGCATCGCTGATTGCGAGGAGGAGGAGCAGATGATTGATAGGATGAAGGAGATAAGGGGCAAGATTCTGAAAGTGCTAAGTGATTACGACACCATAACGATCGGTACCCTCGGCAGCCATTCGGCTCTGAACATTCTGAGGGGTGCGAAGGATGAGGGCTTCAGAACCATATGCATCTGCAGAGAGAAAGAGAGGGTAATCTACGAGTCTTTTGGAGTGGCTGACAAATCAATTCAGGTTGGCGATTTCTCAGATCTGCTGAATCCAGAGATTCAGAGTCAGCTTGTCGAGGAAAACGTGGTGCTGATCCCCCACGGCTCCTTTAACGCATACATCGGAAGGCTTGACAGCCTCATTATTCCGGTCTTCGGGAACCGCATACTCATGGAGTGGGAGGTTGACAGGGAGAGGCAGAGAAAATGGCTGCTTGACGCTGGCCTCAAGCTGCCCGAAACCTTTGAAAAGCCCGAGGACATAGACAGGCTCGTCATCGTGAAGTACCCAGGAGCCAAAGGTGGCAAAGGATATTTCCTGTGCTCCTCGCCGGAGGAGTTCTACGAGAAGGCTGAGAGAATGGCTCATGCGGGGCTGATAAGGGAGGAAGAGATTGAGGATGCCCACATTCAGGAGTACATAGTTGGAGCCAACGTTTACTTCTCCTTCTTCTACTCTCCGGTTTTTGAGAGGGTCGAGCTCATCGCTGTAGACAGAAGGTACGAGTCCAGCGTGGATGGCATATCGAGAATCCCCGCAGACGTGCAGCTGAAGAGCGACGTCCACCCCACATACACTGTCATCGGAAACTTTCCGGTTGTTCTGAGGGAAAGCCTGCTTTCTCAGGCACTTCAGGCAGCCCAGAACGTTGTTGAGGTGTCCAAGGAGATTGCCGAGCCAGGAATGGTGGGGCCGTTCTGTCTGGAGAGCGTTTTCACCGAAGAAGGAGAAATGGTGGTTTTCGAGATCTCAGCAAGAATTGTTGCCGGTACAAACGTGGGCATACCTTCCTCGCCGTACTCCTACATCCTCTTCGGAGAGAACATGTACATGGGAAGGAGGATAGCGAGGGAGTTGAAGCTTGCCAGAGAGAGGGGTATGCTTGAAGAGCTTATTTGCTGATTTTTAAAATTTAGAGGAGAAAAAATTAATCAAGCTTATACCCAAGCTTTGCCACGGTCTCTCTTCTCTCCTTCTTCTCCTCATCATTCTCTATTCGTGTAACGGCAGTGCCATCAACTGCTCCAACAACAGCCTTTCCGAGCTCAGTTTCCGCCACGATTATCTCGATGGGGTTGGCAGAGGCGACATAAACGTTGCATACTGCGGGATGCAGCTTTATCGTGTTCAGCACGTTGATTGGAAATGCGTTCTCAGTCATAACAACGAAAACGTGGCTGGCTGCAATGGCTAAGGCGTTCTTCGCCGCCAGCTCTTTCAGCTTTTCATCGTTCCCCGTTACCCTCGTAAGCTTCGGTGCGGCCTCGTTCATTGCCACAGCACATTTTATGCCGGGCACGGCAGTCAGCAGAGCCCTGAAGATGTCATCGCAGGTGAAAATTGTAAAGTTTGCCTGCCCCACAATCACCTGATACCTGTTGTCCGGGTTCTCAATTCTAACAGCTTCCAGCTTCATGGACAAAAAAGGAAATTCAAAAAATAAATGGGTTGCGTTCCATCTCCCTCCCCATGGCTGCTGGCCTCCTAAGTCAACGGTAGCACATCCCTCAAACTCAACTTCGCAGGTCATATCCTCCCGAGGTAGCTTCTTCACCCTGTAGTGTCTCCCTCCTTCGAGGTACAGGGAGCCCTTACCCTTGGCGTAGAGCTTGATGTCGTCTCCCTCGATTCTAACTTATTCCCATATCGATTCCGCTGCTCACAAAGCGCTTTGTAGTCTCAACATCTCTGCCTCTGTGCTCTCTGGCCGTCATGTTTGCAGTCACGCTCACTCTCTCATCATCCACATCGTCGTCCACCCCCATTGCCTGAGGTGCCGCTGATGATGCCGATGCTGCAGATACCGCCGCCAGCAACTTCGTTCTCACACACCTCCAATCCGTAGGTTGACCGGGAAAAATATATGGTTACTTTTCTTAAAGTATCTTAATGAAATTCCTGATACTTTGTTAAACTTTACGCAAACTCACGAAACTTCGGATTACTTTATAATGGCTTTTTCGTCCCCGTAATACTCCTCTGAGCACAAAAACCGGGATTCTGAAAAACAGTTAAATACTGCTCATTGAGAGTGTAAAATGTGAAATGTGATGTATGCGGGAAGGACGAACTGCTGCCCTATCGCTGCAAGTACTGCGGAGGAGTGTACTGTGTGGAACACAGGCTGCCTGAGGAGCATGACTGCGACGGTATTGATGAGTACTGGAACGTTCCGGTCAATGTAAAAAAGAAAAAACCTGATGCTGGCAGCTTTAAACCGATAAAATCCGTGAAATCTGTGAGGCCACCTCACCTCCGACTGGCTGCGTACGGGTACAACAATATTGTTCTCGCCCTGATTACTCTGATGTTCTTCATAGGGATAATCTCCAGAGGATGGGTTATTCAGTATCTCGCCCTTAATCCTCTCAAATTTGCTACAATGCCCTGGCAGATTCTTACAGCCATGTTCGTACACCTTGAATTCTGGCATTACTTTGTCAATGCGTTCGTCCTCCTGATTTTTGGCAGTGAGCTTGAGAGCAGGATTGGGGGCAAAAAGTATCTTGAGATCTTTCTTCTTTCAGGCATATCCGGGAACATTTTCTACATCCTGTTTGCTTATGTGACTGGAGATTTTTCTCCGGCTATTGGGGCAAGTGGGGCCATATATGGTGTGATGGGCACTCTGGCAATCATAGCGCCTGAAATACGGATACTGCTGTTCTTCTTCATTCCGATGAGCATAAGGACAGCCATCCTGCTCTTTGCAGCCTACGATTTGCTGATGCTACCCATGAGCAGGGTTACGGGTGTGGCGAGCATAGCCCACCTTGGTGGATTGCTTGTGGGCCTGTACTATGGCAGGAAGATGAAAATAATAGGGAGAGCAAGCTGGTGGAGATGAATGGCTGCCATTAGCCACGGAGAAAAACCAGTTGCGGTCTGGAGGGAGAAGGAGAGGCTTGATGGGAAAATTGTGGACTGTCTGACCATTATTCTGAGGACAACTGGGTGTTACTGGGCAAGGAAAGAAGGCTGCCGCATGTGTGGCTACATACGGGACACCGATCCGCACGTGACCCAGCAGAACCTGTTGAAGCAGCTTCATTCGGCACTGGCTGGGAAGCCGGATTTGGCAGATTCGCCGGATGTCGTCAAAATCTTCACTTCTGGAAGCTTTTTTGACAACAGCGAAGTGTCCAAAGACACACGTGACAAAATCAGTCATAAACTGGAAGAGCTTGGCGTAAAGAAGCTGATTGTGGAGAGCAGACCCGAATTCGTGACTGAAGACGTGTTGGATGAGTTCGAAGGCAGGAAATTCCAGCTTGAAGTTGGAATAGGACTTGAATCTGCCAGCGACTTTGTCAGAGACGTCATCGTAAATAAGGGCTTTACTTTTCAGGATTTCGAGGATGCGGCAAATCTTTTGAGGGAGAAAGGCTTCAGGGTCAAGGCATATCTACTCCTGAAACCTCCTTTCCTCTCAGAAAGCGAAGCGATAGCTGATGTGGTTCATTCAGCCGTTAGAATCAAAGAACTGGTTGACGTGGTCTCTGTAAATCCAACAAACGTGCAGAAGGGCACGCTGGTTGAAATGCTGTGGGAAAGGAGACTTTACCGCCCTCCCTGGCTCTGGAGCGCCGTTGAGGTTGTGAGGCAGATAAGGGATGAGGGTATCGAGGTAATATGCCATCCAGCTGGCAAGGGTAGGAGGAGTCCCCACAACTGCGGAAAATGCGACGATGAGGTTTTAAAGGCTCTGAGGGATTTCTCCCTTCACCAGGACCCCAGCATTCTGAATCTGAAGTGCCCCTGCATGGAGAGGTGGGTTAAGACCGCTGAGCTCGAGAGGTTCTCCAGGATTCCACTGTTCCATTAACCTGGACTGCCTTTTGCCGTTCCAACTTTTCATCCAGCTCCATCCAGGCTCAATCCAGCCTGTAAACGACATCCTTTTTCCTGACCCTGTCGTTCACCTTAATTCCTACAAGATCTCCTGGGAGAGCCTCGCTGACAGGCTTGTGGTTGATCTCCAAGGATTCAACAATCTGCTCAAAATCGGTAGTGTGGCCCTTTATCCTTATCCTGTCTCCAACCCTGAGCGGTTTCGACAGGACGACCGCTGCAACTCCAATTCGGTTGTAGTAGTGTGCAACCCTCCCGACTTCCTCCATGATTAAAAATTGCATTTGTTGTACATATGGGTTTCCGTTTCGTATTTCGTGTCCGTTTGCCTCGATGAATGGTGAAATAGGTTAAAAATGGGGGAGTGGCGGTAGTAAGCCCCCTTCTGTTCCCGGCGGCATTAGTCTGAGCCG
>CAZHKD010000013.1:0-24949 GCA_964533255.1 uncultured archaeon
AACATTTTTTACTGTTCGAACAGATCTTAATATTCGATATACTCCGAATTTTTAAGCGACACCGAATCATTCGGAGCAATCTGAATATTCGGTGGTGACCGAATGTAAAGAGGAGGCCGAATCGTTCGGAGGTGTCCGAACCATTCGGAGAGTTATCGAAAAATAGGGCTGTGTGAAGAATTGAGCATGGAAGCGGTGAAGGCTTCCGCCTTCGTTGCAGTATCAGCCTTCTTCAGAGTCTTATTTGCACAGAAAATAGCTGGCAGGTTTGATCTGAAATTATCCATGGCTTTTTCGCTTGTGGTGCTGGCAATTTACACCCTGGACAGGAGCTTTGACTACAAATCTAATCAGGGTTTAGCATTGTCTTTAATATTAACATCAGGTGCAGTTGCACTATCGGATAATCAAATAATACCAATACTGGCTTTATTTATCGGTTTCATGTACTCAAAAGGCATAAACGGGTTCAGACTGAAAAAAGGGTACGGCATGAAGAACATCGTCACAGCTTTAACCTGGGGGTCTGTTATAGCGTTTTATTCCAGGATTGATGGATTTATTATCGCTTTTTTCGCCGTCAAAAGCTTCATAATAACGGTTTTAAATGATTTCAGTGATTTAGAATTTGATTTGAAAAATGGGGTCAAAACAATACCTGCGATTTTGGGAGGACGAGCTGTTTATTTCCTGCTGTTTGTGCACTTCACATTTCACAGCATAATTTTTTCATCTCTGCCACTATTACCATATCTGTTCAGCCTGCTGTCGGGACTCTTTTGCATATGGAAAACTAAACCCAGAGCTGCTCAGGCGGAATTCATAATTCAACCTTTCCTGATTGAGCTAAGTAATGCCTGAACAGTTCCTTTCCCCATTCCACCGCATCTTTCGTCTTGCATACAAGGATTTGAGAAGCGTCATACGAATCCTGATATAAATTCATGGTGAGACCTTTTTCAGCAACGACAAAGGTTAACCTGACGTTTTTACAAACAAACATCTCTCCTCTCTTTAAAAATTCGTTCAATTCTTTTTCATTCAAGGTTTTTACCTTTTCAAATACATCTTCGGTTACAATCAGCTTAACCTCCTTTTTCTTTGACAGCTCGTTAAACAGCTCCGGAAACTCCTTGTGATATATGGACGCCAGACCATAGATCCAGCTTGATTCTAGCAAAACATTCAGCCATTCCCGATGAAACTCGTAGGGATTGTCTTTAACAAAAACCTCCCCGCCGTAAAGCATGTGGATTTTGCTCAGCAGACTGTCAGGTATCGAAGATACGTCGTGTTCTTTCAAGAACTCCTTAAGAGTACCGATAACATCAAAGAACCTAACATCTTCTGAGAGCTTTCTGTAAGTTATCTCCCCTATTTTGGATAACTTGTACTTCTCCCCATCTTTTTCAATAAGCCCCAAGTCGATGAGAGCTCTTAAATGCAGTACTACTGTTTGCTTCGCCTTTCCTAGACTTTCAGAGATTTCTGGTAAATCTCTCTTGGTTTTCAGAGATTCCAGTATCCTGAGCTTTGAAGGGGCGAATGCTAGCGTTTTAAGAATTTCTAATCCCTTCTCCACATTTTACATATCGATTAATTACTTACTTAACTCTTTTGTATATTTTTATTTCTTCAGTTTATAACCTTATGGCTAGTGGACGTGTTTTGTACCGGTTTTTTATGCAAACTCATATGTGAGCGCAAAACCGTCCGGATTTTCCGAGCAATCTTTACATCTCACCTCAGCAAAATAACCGCCAGAAACAGTGCTGCAGCTCCAAGCAGCCCCAGAACCAGCGGCGGGTACCCCAGGCCAATGGATGAAGCCAGCTCCGGGATTCTGTAGGCCAGGACAACTGCCACCGCCCCCATTAAAAACGAATAGGCGATTCTCACTGAAAATATCCTGTCTGAAAATGTTTCAGCATCTGCAGCTTCCCTGGCAGCCCACCACGACACCTCCGAGATGGAGAAAAGGAGCACCACAGGGAGCATTGCAGATTCTATCCCTCTATACAGTCCGAAAAGCTGGTAAATCTCGTACACATACCCAATTCCTGCGTAGTCCGCCAGGTTGACGATTCCTTTCACGACTTCCGACCCGTAAAGGTATGGGGTGAGGTTGAGAAGAATCAGGAAGAGGAAGAGCGGAAAGCTGAAAGGCTTCCTGTTTCCCAGCATGCTGATTGCAGGTATTAGGTAGAGAATTTCCGAATAGGGGATGAAATCCTTTAGCGGGGTAACGTATATGGCGAGCTCGGCCATGATGAGTGGCGGGATGGAGTACTTCATCCTCTGCCAGTTTGTGGCATCAGCAAACTTCATCTCGCCACGCTCCTCAGAACCCAGTCAACGGGCTTCGAAATTTCCCACTCCACCACATCTGCAATGCCAGAGAGGGATGAGACGAAAGCTTTTCTCACCCCATCCATTATCCTCGCTCCATATCCTTCACCCCACTCAAATTTCAGGGAGATTATCATGACTGGCAGACCTCTCCTCCATATTCTCCTGAGCCTTGCAATCCCTCTGCGGGGCTTCAGCTTCTCAACCCTGGTGACGAGGATTACTAAGGGCTTCTCCGTTATCAGAAAAGGCTTGCACTCCTCAAAGGCCCTTTCGAAGCTCTGGAATTCGTCGCTGACGTCGGTCAGCAGAAGTTCCCTGGCAATCTTGCTGAACTGCCTGGTTCCGCTGTCGGGGTAAATTAGCCTTTTCGCCCCGATTACGTACATGCCCAGCCTGTAGCCTCGAGAGGTGAAGTAGTAAGCTAGGGCATTCGCAGCCTCGACAGCAGCCTCCAGAAAGTTCCTGTCCGACTCGCCGTAAATCATGTAGGGGTTCGCGTCGACAAAAATCCACACTGCCTTCTTGCCTTCCACCTCGAACTGGTTCACCATCACCTCTCCCTTTCTTGCAGTGGCCTTCCAGTTGATGAACTTCACCGGATCGCCGGGATTGTAATTCCTGATTTCCCTGAAGTCCGTCCCCGGAACGCCGAGCTTTGCAATGTCCACCTCCGGAAAGGGCTTTCTTGCGACGCCTCTTGCCAGCCTCACCCTCTTCACGCTCCTCACCTTATGCTTGACCTCAAGCTGGATGTCCAGCTTCTCCACTCCTTCCCTGAAGGTCACCATCAGGGGGTCTTCGAAGCCCCACCTGAGCTTCTCCAGGCGAAAAACCCCACGTTTTGTGGCTATTGCCCTGTAATTCAGCCTGACCTCCCTTAACACGGGTATGAAGCTCGTAACAACGTTGCTTCCATCCACCAGCTCGAAAAAGTCTGGAAGCTTGTGTTCGAGCCTCAGCAGCCCGATGCCGTAGGCTCTGACCCTCACCTCCACCTGAAACTCCTCACCGACGTACTTCCCACCTGAGATTGCGTAAGACGTTACTTTCAAACCGAAGGGCGTTGCTATGGAGGACACCAGCATGAAAACTGGTATGAAGGCTGCAAGCACCAGCTCCGGAATGAGGGTGAGTACCGCCAGAACCGCCAGGAAGGTTCCCAGGAAGGCCAGGGATGCAAAGCTACGCCTTACCTTCATTTTTTACTGACTCCATTAACTATCTTTCTTAGCTCCCCAGCTCAGGAGCCTTGGGAACTTCAACTTCTCTCAGCACTTCCTGAACAACGCTCTCCGGCTTAACGCCCTCTATGGCGTACTCCACGTTCAGGATTATTCTGTGTGCAAGAGCATCGACGGCAACCCTCTTCACGTCATCGGGAATTACGAAGTCCCTTCCCTCCATGGCTGCAATGGCTCGCGAGATCTTCAGCAGTGCAAGCCCTCCTCTTGGACTCGCTCCTATCTCCACCAGCTCGTTCTGCCTTGTTGCTCTGACGAGCTCGGCGATGTACTTCAGGACGCTCTCGTCAACGTATATTCCCTCAACAATCCTCTGCATCTCCCTGAATTCCTCCACGCTTACAACAGGCATCACGTCGTCTGTAGGGTCGTCTTTCATCCAGCTTATCCTTCTGCTGAGTATCTCCACCTCCTCCTCAACGCTATCAGGGTATCCTGGAGATAAGCGCAGCATGAAGCGGTCCATCTGCGCTTCAGGCAGAGGATACGTCCCCTCCTGCTCTATGGGATTCTGGGTGGCCATGACGAAGAATGGCTCTTCGAGCTTCATGGTGTCTCCCTCTATGGTCACCTGCCTCTCCTCCATGGCCTCCAGCAGCGCCGCCTGGGTCTTTGGCGGACTTCGATTGATCTCGTCAGCCAGCAGCACGTGGGTGAATATGGGGCCCTTGACGAGCTGGAACCCGCTCTGCCTCCAGACCTTCGTTCCCAAAATGTCAGAGGGCAGCAGGTCGGGTGTGAACTGCACCCTTTTGTAATCTGCTCCGATAACTCTCGCGAAAACCTTAGCCAGCAGCGTTTTTCCCAAACCCGGATAGTCCTCGAAAAGCACATTGCCGTTGGACAGGCACGCTGCTAACACCTTCATCACCATCTCCCTGTCCCCAACATAAATCTCGCAAACCCTATCAACTATCTCACGGCTTTTCTGCTGAAATTCCATCAAGTCCAAGCTTTATCCCCTCCTCATCAATTCTCTTCATCATCTCAAACACCTTCTCCTTCCTCCTCTTCATGTTCTTCTGCTGAACCCTCCTCCTCTCCCACCCGAAGGCAAGCTTTGGTGGCGCTTCGTCTGAATGCTCTGCGACTGGCTGAATGATTCTGGCAATGCTTTCGAAATCCCTCACCTCAGACAGAACGGCAACAACTGCTGATAGTAACAGCTCCTTCCTGCCATCTTCAACGAACTTTTTGATAGCTTCGTCGAGGGCGTGGACGGTCTCATCGCCCCTCAGGAAAATCCTCTTTCTGTGGGGTTTGAAGGGCTCAGGCTCCTTCACCTCAACGCTTCCCTTGAAGCCCGACCTCAGGGAGAATAGCACAGCAAGAACCACCAGCCACTCGATGAGCATTCTCACGCCGGGATAGGGTATCAGAGGTCTGATGTAGGACAGGTAGGCTCCCACGAAGATGATGCCTGAGAATATCGTCCTTCTCCCCCTGAACACGAACTCCAGAATGTCGCTCCTCAGGTAGTAGTGGATGTAGGTGAGGGCAACAAAGAGGGTCGCAGCGGTTACCGCCACCACCACCTCGCTCTTCAAAAGCCCATCCAGCAGGCGGTAGAGCAGAAATGATGCGGCTGCAAGAGATCCCATGCTTATTACTGGCTGATATCTCCCTATTTCTATGGAGGACAGGGAGAACAGAAGTATGAGGGCGATTATTTCCATTTTCCTTGCGCTGAAGACGAGGTAGGGTTCGGGATACACGCTGCTCATGTTCAGCAGAACCAGGTCGGCCAGGAAGAACAGGAGAATCCAAGAAACTGGAGATTTAAATCTCTTTGTCCTTTCCGACAGGCTCAGCACAGCAGATAGAAGGGCGAGGGAGGCTATGAGGGCTGTTTGCTGAACGTCAATGGCTACTGGAAAGTAGGGGCGGAGGTAAGGAGATGCGAGGTACGCAGCCACAACCAGCAACGCCAGGAATATCTCCTTAAACATCCAGCTCCCTCCTTATCTCGTTCACAGCTTCCCAGAACTCCTTAAGCTCCTTTCTGCCGATGTGGATTCTACCATACTTTGCTCCTTCGAATAGCCTGATTACCCTCCCTTTGACCTGATGATTCTCCACGCCAAGTGTCTCAAGAATCTCCCTCGCCGTCAGGTTTTCCAGGCTGATTTTTCTCTTCCTCTCCACGTCCTCCACGAATCTGGAGAAGATTTCGGCAATTCCGTCAGGATAGGGCATTACTCTGAGCTCAATGCTCTTTACCTCCGCCACTTTTCCTTCAACAAGCCTTTCGGCTTTAAGCGTGTAATCTCCTTCAGAAAGGGCCACTTTTACCTCAAGCTCCTTTTCTCCCATACCTAACGGTTCAGCATCTTTCTCCGTTTTACCCTCCAGCACAGCCCTCACAATCCCCTCTCCGGCGTTCATTATCCTGATTTCAATCTCTTCACCCGGCCCGTAAATTGGCGGCTCATCGAAAACGAATTCCAGAAAGCTCCTCCTTTCCTTCAGCATTCTGGTGACCAGGTAGGCAGCAACGGGGGCGGGGATTATCAGTATCCAGAAGGGGAAAGGCTTTGGTATCTCCTTCGAAGCTGGAAGGTACCTTTCATTGCCCTCAAAGTAAACTGTGTCTCCTTCATACTCCTGAAAAACAGCAAATCCCTTTGCATACTTCCTCTGGTTGCCAACCCTAACAAAGCCCTCAGCCGGATTCCCGGAGTCATCGTATATCCTGACCTCCAGCTTCCCATCAGCCTTTACATCCAGCTTCACCCTGGATTTGACGTAAATTTCAACGTCGGTGGAGTAGTTTATCTCAGGCAGAATCAGTGTCGCTTTCTGCCTTCCGAGCTGAACGTTCCGGGCATTTGGAACGTCCATCCTGAAGCTGAAGTTTCCATTGGTTGCGTAGCTTTCAGCTCTGCCAAATTCAGTCTGAATGACTACGGAGGTGCTCAGACCCCTGCCGTTGAACTTCACAACCCCGCTGCTCTCCCACGCCTCGCCTCTCACAGCCGTTGTGTTTCTCAGCATCACCTCAACCTGGCCAACCTCCACCTTCTCCACAACTTCGGCTGGCAGCCTGAAGTCGTCTCCCTCATACCTGAGCTTGATGTTGTGCACGCCCAGGCCAAGTTCAAGGGAGACGTTGAAGCTCCCATTTTTTGTTCTAATGGCGTCTCGTAAAAAGCCATCAACGTAAACCTTTATCTCGCCATCCAGGGGTGTCCCGTTGTGGTCTGTGAGCATTCCCGAAATCGCCAGCTTTCCGGTGGATATTCGAGGGATTGCTGCATCAATCTTCGTCGGCCGATAAATCCTCACCACGGGATCGCTCCAGGACTCCTTGAAGAGCAGGCTGCCGGTGTAGTGGGCTATAACGTGGTACTCCCCCGCAAGGTCGGGAACAGGAAGTTCGCCCTGAAAAACTCCGTCTTTAACTGGAAGAAGGCCTATGAGCTCACCTCTGACGCTCTTGTCGGGAGTTATGAAGACTTCAACGAAGCCTGAGGGCTTTCCCGTCTCTGCCTCAACCACGCCCTTCAGTGTCATGTTCTCCCCGGCCTTTACCTGGCTATCGATAAAGGTTATTTCGGTTGAGGTGGGTATCCTCTTCATTCTGGACGTGGGAGTTGGATCCACCTCCATCCAGCCGTTCTCCATCATCACCTCCGCCCACATGTGGGCCTGATCCTGAAACACGGTCTGGTTGTAGCTCACCGGCTTTGCGAGATAGCCAACAACTACTCTGGCAGGCAGCCCTATGCTTCTGGCCATGGCGACGAAGGCGGAGGCGAAGTGCTTGCATATGCCGGCCTTCTTCACGAATAGAAACTCGTAGACTGGATGCTCGCCAAAGGTCGCTGCGGGGTCGTACTCGTAGTTCTCTTCAAGGAACCGTTCTATGGCCTTTATCTTCTCATAGTCAGTCTTTGCGTCCTTCGTCACTTTCAGGGTTAGCTTTCTGATTTCTTCAGCGCCGTAAAAGCTCATTTCGGTGTATTTGCTGTATTTCCCGTCACTTATGGCGTTTTCTGAGTAGTTAAACCTCACAGCCACCCCCATGTAGGGCATGGAGTAGTTTTGAACCAGAAAGGACATGGTGTCAGCCTCGTAACCAGCATCTGCCGTGTTGAAGACTGTGTATGCGGGAACCGGAATGTGCTTCGGGAAGGTGGCGATGGGCGTCACCCTGAACCTTGTTATCTTCCCGGGGATGGGCGATGGTTTGTCAGCGTAATCCCCTTCCTCCTCCGCCCACACCCCATTGACGTAACGGTAAGCTGTGTAAAGTCTCAGATGGTTCGTTTCGTCGTTCAGACCTTCAACGTAGAAAACGGGAACGTGGGGCGGCGAACTCTGGGAGCTCAGGTTGGTCAGGCCGCTGTCTGAAAGTGTGAAGCTGGAAGGAAGCTGTGCAGCCTCAGTTTTGCCTGCAGGCTGGCTTCCGAGGATGCCCGTGAAGCCAGAAGGGCTGAAGGATATTGATTTTATGAAGCTGAGAAGCAAAGCTATCGAAATTATCAGGAGAACAAGTCCCAGAATTCTCCTGGCTTCAGTGAAGAAGGATTCTTTCATTTAGATGACAGAGTGGAGAATATATATTTATATTAATTGCTTTGAGTTTTTTAGTCGGGATTGCCAGTAGAATATCACCAGATCAGTTAATCCCAGCCATTCTTTTTACAGCTTTCAGAAAATCTTCAGCATACTCCTCAGCCGGAATGCGCCAGAAGTTCCTTTCCCAGCGCTTGAGGGGGCCGCTTATCTGATAGTATCGCTTCTTCTTCCTGAGCCTGAAGACGGCATAAGTCAGGAGCAAACCCGTCAGAATGACGGGGACGGAGACCACAGGAGGCAGGAATGCGATTAAAATCAGGTAAAACCAGAATATGACCAGAACGACGATAAATAGAGATTTGTCAATGTTGTACTCCTCCACCACATCAAAGCCCTGAACCTTCGAATAGGGTAGCTCCACAAGCTCTGGAAGCTCGTCCACAAACACTCCCAGCAACCTCTTGTTGGTGGCGAAAAAGTAGTAATCGTAGATTGTTGGGATGGCTGCAACGTTGTACGTTGCTGTCCAGGCCTCTTTCCTGTAATGGAACCTTGCAAGAATTTTCTCCCCGGGTTCCATCGCTTCTCTTACAAGTCTTTCCACAGCTGATTCCTGGCTGTTCCAAGAAAGCTTGCTCATTTTAAACAATTAGGTTTCCATATGGTAAAAAACTTTTCCTGGTGATTTAAGACCTGACTTTGGCGAGTGCTCAGCAAAGGTTTTATCCCAGCCAAGAAATCCAAAATCGTGCCATCTGCAATCATGGTGGCCGGCACCCACAGCGGCGTCGGAAAGACGACGGCTTCTCTCTGCATAGCAGCAGCCCTGAAAAGAAGGGGGCTTGCTGTCCAGCCCTTCAAGGTCGGCCCCGACTTCATCGACCCCACCCACTACGCTTTCTGCAAACCTGCCGTTACTCCTGCCGTCAATCTGGACGTTTTCATGATGGGCGAAGCGGGAGTTTTGCAATCCTTCAAAAGGTGGCTGTCGGGCAGCGATTTCGGAATTGTTGAAGGCGTCATGGGGCTTTACGACGGCTACAATATGACCTCCTTTGCCTCCTCAGCCCACGTGGCAGGGATTCTCGGTATTCCCGTTATACTTGTCATGGACGTGAAGGGGATGGCAAACTCGGCCCTGGCAGTGTTTAAAGGCTTCAAAACCTTTGAAGACGTTAATATTGCTGGCGTCATTTTCAGGGGGGTAAGCGAGGCGTACTTCCAGAGGATTCGCAGGCTTTTCGAGGGCGATGGCGTCAGGGTTTTCGGCTACTTGCCTGATGACGATTCGCTCAGAATTCCCAGCAGGCATCTTGGCTTAAAACTCGGTATGGAGGTTGAAAGGGACTGGAAGGTTTTTGCGGAGGCTGGAGAGAGCTATCTCGACATTGACAGAATACTGGATGTATCTGCCCAGGTTGATGTGGAAAGCTTCGACTCTGAACCAGGGAATCCGGAAACTGACACAACAATAGGCGTGCCCTTCGACTCCTGTTTCGCTTTCTATTACGCCGACAATCTTGACGTGCTGAAGAAATTCGGAAAGCTGGAGTTCTTCTCGCCCCTCAGAGGGGAGCTTCCTGAGTGCGACGCTTACTACATAGGCGGAGGGTACCCGGAACTCTATCCTGAGCTCTCATCCTACGCAAAAAGGTTCGCAAAGGTCTGTGAAGATGAGGTTCCTGTTTACGCTGAGTGTGGCGGAATGATGTTTCTGGCGAGGGAGATAAGGAGCGACTCTGAATCCGGTTCCCACTCCGGATCCGAATCAAAAATAAAAATGGCGGGCGTTTTAGACCTTGACGTCATTTTCACCCAGAAACTTCAGGCACTGGGCTATGTAAAGGGTGAAGTCATCAGGAGCAATCCAATTTTCCGGTCTTCCTTCAGGGGGCACGAATTTCACTACAGTTACGCTGAGGCTGATGATGACGTGGTGTTTGCCTTCAGGACTGACGGAAAGGGAATTAAAGAGGGTTACGACGGGGCGATGGTTTACAAAACCGTGGCGGGATACTCCCACATCCATTTCTTCTCAACAAAGATCAGCATTGAACGTGAACGTGGGTGAAAAATGTGTCTGAAGGCACATTAACCTGCACTCTGCCCCGCTCAATCAATAATTATCCAGTTACAAAATATTAAAAAATCCGGCAAATGGCCATAAAATAACAGAAAAGACCGGTTTAGCTCAAAAATGGCACGAGAATTTCTAAATAAACTAAATCTGGACAGTAATGCTTTTTTTATTTTGGCTGAGCTCTGTGCAAACTCCTTCAAATTGGGCGAAAACTTTAAAAATCAATATACTTTACGATGTTTTCGAATCAAATCTTGGCTATCCGGTTTAAGAGTATAATTTCCCGAATAAAAGGCCGCAAGACGGCCAAATCTCAGAATAATTGAAAATTTCGCAAAGGTGGTGAAAAAAGATGGGTGATGGCGATGATTGTCGGAAAGCACATAATTGCCGAATTATATGGAGTTCCAAAGGAGCTGATTTCATATGAGAAGACGGTCAGAGACATCGTGGAGGAGGTAGTAGATGCCGCTGGGCTGACGAAGGTGGGAAGCGTCTACAAGCAGTTCAATCCCCACGGCGTAACGGGCATCGTTCTGATTGCAGAAAGCCACGTTAGCATCCATACCTGGCCGGAGTACGAAATGGTGAATCTCGATATTTTCACGTGTGGGGATATAAAAAAGACAGAGAGGGCGTTTGAGCTGTTCCTGGAGAGATTTAAACCGAAAGAGTACCGGCATTATGTTCTTGACAGGGGTTGAATTTTTAAGAGGTTGTAACAATGATGCGAAGAATAAGAAACCAGATTTTTCAGGCGTTGCTTTCTGCTGAAACGGGACTATCGGTTTACAGGCTAATAGACAGTCAGGACTCTTCGCTTCCAGAATTCTTCCAGCTCCTCCACCAGCTGGAGGATGAGGGGCTGATTAAAGTAGAGGGGGGCAAAGTTGCGCTGACCCGGAAGGGTCTGGAGCTCTGCAGGGAGATGAACATCAAAAGCACAGAAGTATCATGCCAGCAGTGTGGCAGGACAGGCTACTCCATCGAGGGTCTCTTCCAGGACGTTCTCAAAACCTACAAGGAGATTGCTGCGGAGAGGCCTGAAGCAATCGAGCTTTACGACCAGGGATTCATCAGCCTGGATGGCGTTATCAGGAGGGTCGAATTCGTATACGAGAGGGGAGATTTAGCAAATTCAAAGATTTTCGTTGTCGGAGATGACGACCTCTTCAGCATCGCAGCAGCGCTGACGGGCATGCCGAAAAAGGTGACCGTTGTGGACATAGACGAGAGGCTTGTTAACTTCATCAACAAAGTTGCGGATGAGTACTCGCTGCCAGTTGAAGCGAGGGTCTATGACGTGCAGCAGGCTTTCCCGGATGACCTCAGGCGCAAGTACCATGTCTTTGTTACGGATCCTGTTGAGACCATCCCCGGCCTGAAGCTCTTCCTCTCAAGGGGCGTTTCAACGCTCGAAGGCCCCGGCTGCAGCGGATATTTCGGCATCACAACTCTGGAGGCTTCAAGAAAGAAGTGGTACGAGATACAGCGGATGATTCACGAGATGGGCTTCGTAATCACAGATCTCCGCAGGAAGTTCAGCGTGTATCCGCAGGATGAGAAGAACTTCTTCCGCTATCAGGAGAAGCTGCCCGTAGTCAGGAAGCTCGGGGCAGAAGTGGACCACAACTGGTACACCTCCACCCTCTTCAGGATAGAGGCTGTTGAAGAGCCCAGGCCAATTGTTGAGGGAGAGATGATTATAGACGAGAAGGTCTACAAGGACGATGAGAGCTGGGCCACCCCCTACTGACCTTTTTGTTTTTCAGGCGCCGCTGATTTGGTTTCACTGCCCCCTGCCACTTCCCAGCTCTCCTGCTCCCCTGACCCTTGCCTCCAGAGCCTTTACCCCCACAACTAGCGACAGTACTGAAATTGCCGCATACAGGGCTATTTCTGCAGGCAGAAAATAGGAGCCCGCTGAAACCCTAGCTATAAGGCCAGAGGGCATGAAGGGTGAGACGTAAAAGAGGGGCAGCAATCCGACTATTGTCAGGGAAAAAACGAGCTGGGCCCTCTCTCTGTCTCCACTCAGACTTGAAAAGCACGCCACTGCCACGAAAAGGGTGGACATTGAAAGTGTCAGTGCCAGCACCAGTTCGGGTCTGGCAATGTCAATTCCGTTTATCATCAGCAAAACGAGCCAAACCGGGGTGAGGAAAGCTGATAACGCCAGTGCTGCTGCGACTTTGCCGACGACGATTTCCCATGGCCTCAGCGGAGTGGAAAGGAGTACGTGGGCAGTCCTGCTTTCAACCTCCTCGCTGATCAGGTCTATGAAGAGCCCACCAGCACTGAGAGCCGTCGTAATCACCAGAAGCGGAATCAGAACCATGTATATGAATTTGAAGGAAGACGATATCCCGTTTGGCTCCTCAATTTCCTTCATTTCGGGTGAGTAAATCCTGATGGGTATCTTCCCCGGAATTCCGTTCATGCTCCTGAGCTTCGCCTCGTAATCCATCAGCTTCTCTCTCAAATATGATGTTGCTGCTATGGCCACAACCTCCTCCTTTGGAAGGTAAATCGTGATGAAGTTTTCTGATGTGTTCTCTCTGGGCAGGTAAACTATTGCATCGATCTTTCCAGCGTAAAAATCCTCAAAAGCCTCATCCAGCCTGTTATACCTCTTTTCTGGCTTCAAGACGCCTGCCAGCACAGGTGCATCCCCTACCAGTCCCACTTTGGCCTGATTCGCTGTCAGAAACGTGGGATTGTACAGTACCAGCATCCCGATGGTTATTACAGAAGCCAAGCCTGCAACAAAAAGCTGAAGCAGCACTATGCTTATGAACGTTCTTTCCTTCAGGGCAGATTTCACGTCCTTTACCATGACATTAAGCCAGGACAACGCTCACCACCCCGAAGTTGTACGCGAAGTGCAACAGCGTCGCAGCCACATACGCTATCCAGTACCTTCCCGGATTCAGGCGAGTCATGTAGCCGAAGAGGAGGAGGGTTGACACATGGAGGGTCAGGGGAAGCAGCAGCATTCCAGCCATCATTGCGTTGCTGAAAATTCCGGCGTCCACCACCACCAGCAATTTCTCAAAAATCAGGAATGCTGCTCCTCCGGCAACGGCTGCCTTCCACCAGACGAGGCCGTTTCTGATGGCTGAATGCAGCGCAGCGGTCTTGAAAAACTCTTCCACGGCTGCGATGGTCATGAGGAAGAACGGAATGGAGATGTGTAGAGGGAAGGCAAAAAGGGTGGTAGCCAGCATGAACTCCACCATGAAAATGGGGGCTATTGAGAGGCCCATATAGGCGATGAGTGACGGATAACCGGTCACAACTCGTCTGCACGCTTCCAGAAATCTCCCAACTATTCCGCCCTGGTGGTACAGGACTTCCGCATTCAACCCTCTTGCACATATCAGGCTGAGAAAGGCGAATGCTGCAAAGAACTGAAGAGTGGATATCACATAGTCTCTGAACGTCACCGCTTCACCCTCAAGGCTCGACAGGAGGAGAGTTATCGGAGACACCCTGCTGAATGGGACGGTTCCTGCAAATATGGCGGGGATGAACAGGTAGCCGGTGATGATGAGGGACGAAACGAGAATAAGAAAGGTCATCTCCTTGTAACTTCTCGATAGCAGTGCGAAAAGGGTCTGAATGGAAAACAGGAACAGAAGAGGCGGGATGATGTAGATGATGGATGTCAGATTTGCCAGAATAATTGATGAAAGTGCAACGAGGGCTGTAGACAGCACAAAATAGGGAAGCATTTTACCCAGCAAGATCGTGCTGGCAGACAGAGGTGTTGAGAGAAGAACCATCACCCTGCCGCTGAACCTGTCCTCAATGAAGGATGAGGAATATACCTGCACGGCAAAATACGACGGCAGTATCAGCAGGAATGCGTAAACCATTTTTCCTATGAGACTCGGGGGCGAGAGGGCGGAAGGTGTTGTGTAGCCCTTATCGCCAAACAGGAGTTTTCCAACGTCAAAAGCTCCGCTTTCCCCTTTTACAGGTATCTCGGGTTTCTGAGTTTTAGGTGTTTCAGCCTGCACGGGTGCTACGCCTTCTCCTCCAGAACCTCCAGCCCTTCTCTCCTCCTCGACTACCTTCTTCACCCTTTCAATATCGACGCCGCCTGAAGGAGCTGCACGAGCCCTATCCAGGTAAACGGCTCTCACAAAAACCGGATAGGCCTTCTTTCCGTATTTTTCATACAGGTACTCTTCAAAATCTGATCTGATGACCTTAATGAGTTCTTCGGATGCAGCAAGAGACTTCTTGCTTCCAGAAGATACGACGTAAAGCAGGCCGTCAAAACCCAGATACACGTCAGCCTGACCGTTTTTCACCGCTTCTCTCCCCTCAGGTGGCTCTGCGTGAAACGTGATGAACCTCGAATCCCCCAGTTCAATCTGAGAGGCTGCGGTGTACATCATGTAGTCCGATTTGATGCCTGAGGCGGACATGACGGCCGAGATGACAGCGAATATGACAAGAAGAAGTAGCAGAATGGTAAACCTTCTCCCGTACTTCTTTCTGGACTTTTTCAACTCCAGGAGTGCCACCTTCAGCATCTGACTGACGGTCAAAACCACTAAATATATGTTTAACCGTTATTAATTTGTGCTCAAAGTGGAGGGTCTCAGGAAGGTCTACGGCGATGTCGTCGCCGTAGATTCGGTCAGCTTTCACCTCGAAAAAGGTGAGATTCTCGGCTTAATCGGAGAAAACGGAGCCGGGAAGTCGACAACACTGAAGATTATTTCCGGGCTCATAAAGCCCGATGCCGGCAGGGTGGAGTATTCAGGAAAAGAGCTGTTTTCAAACCTGAACGAGATAAAGAGACAGATCGGCTACCTTCCCGAGTTCGACGCCCTTTATGAGGGGATGACTGCCAAGGAATATCTGATATTTTTTTCCTCCCTTTACGGTGTCGAAGAGGGTACTGCTGAGAACAGGGCTGAGAAACTCATGGAAATGCTGAAAATACCTCCAGATCGTAAGCTGGGTGGGTTCTCCAAAGGTATGAAGAGGAAGGTGTCGATAGCCAGAACTCTGATGCACGATCCCGAGTACCTGATATACGACGAGCCCACAGGGGGGCTGGATCCGGGAACCTCCCTTTTCATAGCCGAATTTCTCAGCAGACTGAGGGATGAGAAGAAGTCAGTTATCTTCTCTGCCCACAACATGTACTATGTCGAATCAGTCTGTGACAGGGTTGCAATAATGAAAGGGGGCAGATTAATCTATTTTGGGAATCTGGACGATCTCATAAAGGCTAGCAGGAAATACGTTATCGTTTACTCCGAAAACGGCAGGGAGGAGAGGCTGATTACCGGGAGCATTGATGAACTAAACAGTATTCTCAAGGACGTGATTTCCTCCGGAGGCAGGATACTGAAGGTTGAACCGGAAGTAATGAGGCTCGAAGACGTGTACTTCTCCCTCGTTGGGAGGTAGCATTGGATCCTGACTTGGTCATGACCGGTCACCATACGATTGTAACAACTGGGTAAAAGATATATTACATGTTTGATGTAAAATAAAATTAAAGGAGGTGGTTACGTGGCAATGGATCCGGTATGCGGAATGGAGGTTGACGAGAAGACAGCGAAGTTCAAAACAGAATACAAGGGCACGACTTACTACTTCTGCGCCCCTGGCTGCAAGTTCATGTTCGAGAAGGATCCGGAGAAGTACCTGAGAGAGGGGCCAGTCGGGATGGAGTGAAGCAGTGTTTGTCCGCGAAATTAAAGAGTTTGCGTGGTTTCAATCCACATCAATTGCAGCGGCAGGCATTATCCTGCTAATCTTTTTTAATTTTTCAACACATACTTCCGCGCCCCCCACCCCTTTATTTCCTGTGGAGATCTGAACTCACCAGTCTGAGGGCCTTATCCATATCCCTCCTGTAAGAATCTCCCGCCAATATAAAAGCGATTAGAGCTCCGAACTCCAGTATGTCATAGGTCTTCTCACTACCGGTCAAAAATACCAAAAAGGCTGTGGAGAAGATCAGAAACGAAGCGGCAACACCGAGGAACTTTGCCGGAATACGGGGCGGAACAACGATGACTCCCTCCCTAACCAGCTCGTCATACTTCACCGACCGAAAAACGATGTGGACTATTATTGGAATCGAGAGGACATAGATAACCTCCGAAATTACCTCAGCAAAGTGGTAGATTGAGTAAATGTCCTTAATATGATCCACGGAGCTCAGGAACACGATAATATAGAGCAGAATTATCCCGAACCTGCTGAGAAATACAGAACTCCCCGGGCTGGAAACTACGCCTTCAATCCTGACGACTGTTCTTATAATATTAAGCATGATTATAAACAGTGTGAAGGTTATCGCGGAATAGTAGAGTGTTCTAACTCCATCAATTTTAAGACCTGTAAAACTTGAAACGAGTTCCAGCAGCTCCATGATACATATCGATATGAAAAGAAGCGCTGAAAGAATGAAATATCTGTTCAAAGTGTTCCAGTACCATGCCATTTTATCAAAGTCCTCGTCCCTCATCGTGCCCAGAAAATAAAGTAATGAGAATGACGAGATCATCCCGAGAGAAGCTGCTATCTTCCCGACCAGGGTAATGTCCATACCTGTATAACTCTTTTGTAAATTATTAAACCTTTCCTCTTTATTTTATCTAAGCCGCAGTGTTCAGCAAATATTAATTCAAAATTTTTATAAACTATACCGCTGTAATTTTACGTAATTCGTTATAAACGTCATAGCCAGTTGGCATTTCACCAATCCAACAGATGACCTGAGATCGGGAAAAGCTAAAATGTGTTCAGTTTATTTTCTTCAATCTCTCAAGAAGTTCAGCTACCTTAAGCATGATGTCAAGTATCTCCCTCATCTCACTGTAGCTTGACTTAAGTAGTCTGGCAGATAGCTCATCAATAAGCCTCTTAAGGTTCTCCTCCGCCTCTCCCGCCTCGTGTTCCCACTTTCCCTGCGTCCTGGCATCATCGGGAACGCCTCCAGTGTCTTCAGCATCATCTGACGCTATCACGACATCCTTCCCACACGAAGGGCAGTAGATTCTCTCACCTTCCTGAAAAAGGGGGAGCTTGCATTCTTGGCAGTGCTGTGACAGCATTTTCGCACCGCGAACCAGTGCTTTTGCTGCTTCCGAAATTTTTTTATCCTCCATACTCCTACTGCACAACGGAGAAATAAAAACATTCAGTTTTCAGGAGGTGGTTGCATGGGGCAGAAGGTGCCAGAGAGCGTTCTCGAAGTTCTGGATAGGATAATCCACGATGATACGGTTCCGAGAAATATAAGAAAGACGGCAAGTGAGATTAAGGAAAACCTTCTCCATGGAGAAGAGAGCTTGGCTGTAAGAGCAGCATCGGCCATTTCAATTCTTGAAGAAATATCCTCGGACCCGAACATACCCATGCATGTGAGGACTTTAATCTGGAATGTTTCAAGCCAGTTGGAGAGAATCGCCGTTGAGTAATCCTATCAGACAAGACAACCCAAGAGAACCGGATAACACGGCAAAAAACGGTAACGATCTGAGAGGAGAGCTGCTGAGGAAGGGAGTACATCTAGCAGGGCTCGGGTACATCCCCCTTTACATCCTCACGGATCGCCTGACAACGCTAACTGTAGTAGCTTTTTTAACCTTCATAGCGATTTTTCTTGAGGTTATCAGGAGGGAGAGAGGTGAGATATTCCCCGAATGGATCCTGAGAGGTTATGAGAGGAGTGGTGTTGGAGCACACGTTTACTTTGGCATTTCGATGCTTATTGTCACACTGCTGTTCTCCCCTCAAGCCAGTTTTATAGCCATAGCCTGTGGGTCCGCTGGCGATGGTATTGCTGGGATTGTAAAGAAAGTTCGCAAAGGAGCTGCAATCCTTTCAATGCTTTTATCGTCGCTTCTGGTGATACTTTTTGTCAGCGTCAGGATCAGCGTATCTTTTCCGGCTGCAGTCATGGCTGCAGTTCTCGCCACCGTTGTTGAAGCAAAAATCTCCAGAATTGGGAAATACTACATAAATGACAACTTATCAGTCCCGCTAACTGCTGCTGCAGTCTATGAGCTGGTTGTTGCATTGACTGGATAGGACTACAGTCTCTTGCTGGCTTTCATGAATAATCATGCCGTTCACAGGCCCTGTCCGACATGTAGCGAATGGCCAATCCCACAACCACACAAATACCGGTCTTAAAATACGTTCGGAGGATTGCCAGTTAGTATTTTCTACAAATCTTCTACAAAAACTCTTTTGAGTCGTACGAAGAATGAGCAGCTGATGGCTAAAAAGATACCCAAGACTATGAGCACCCAACATCCCGATAATGTCACCATGCCCTTTTTTGTTAGCAGGGAGTATTTTGACGGTGAGGACGAAATAAAGGAGGCCTATTATGTCTTCTCCCATCTGGGTTGCGATGAGCAGATGTGGGACTGTGAAGGTAAAGAAGTTGATGAGTTCGTGGTCAAAAAGTTGCTTACATATTATCCGGATTTTTTCTCAAGCCACAGGCTCGGTCAGGATGTTAGAATAACTCTGAGAGTCCCAAATCCTTCAGTGGAGGCTACGGAAGCAAAGCTACTACCCGAAACACTTGAAATAATACCGAGAAGTTACGATGCTGCTGTAGTGTTCTACGGTCAGGAAATCTACCCCATCTTCGAAGTTATAGTCCCGATGGTGACGAGTGCTCAGGAACTCAACAGAATTTACTACTACTATAGGGATTTTGTGGCGGGTAAAGGGAACCTTTATCTGAGAGATGGAACCAGAATCAGAGACTGGCTCGGGGAATTCAGACCTGAGGAGATAGGTATAATTCCTCTGTTTGAGGACATCCCGGTAATGCTGCACTGCCACGAGATCCTGGAGGAGTACATGAAGGACAAGAAGTTTGACGATGTGAGGGTGTTTCTTGCCAGATCGGATCCGGCTCTGAACTACGGTTTCATCCCAGCAACCTTGGCAGCGAAAATAGCTCTTCTAAGGCTGGCTGAAGTAGGTGACTTTAATGTCCATCCGATAATAGGGGTGGGAACAACTCCGTTCAGAGGTTTTCTCTCTCCTGAAAACCTCAGCACTCTTGATGAGTACCCCTCTGTTCAGACATTTACCGTTCAGTCGGCCTTCAAGTATGATTACCCTCCCGATACTGTCAGAAAGGCGATTAACAAAATGAGGCACAGAAAACCCGGGAAGCCCCAGCATGTAGATGATGAAGCCATCGGTGTGATCAAGAGGATGAGCGAATCTTACAGGAGTAGAATACCTGCTGTGGCTAACTTTGTAAACTCTTTCAGCCGCTATATACCCAGGAAAAGGATGAGGAAACTCCACATCGGGCTGTTCGGGTATGCAAGAGGTGACGGTGTTAAGCTGCCGAGAGCTATAACCTTCTGCGCCACTTTGTACTCCATAGGATTTCCACCGGAACTGATTGGCTTCGCTGGATTTACAGACAAGGACTTGGAAGTAGCTATGGAACACTTCAGAAGTTTTGGGGATGTCATGGAAAAGGCCCTGTCCTGCTACAATCCTAAAAGCCTTAAGATAATTCCCCTTGAGGACGATGTGAAAAGGGCTATGGAGTTCTTTGAATATAACCCGGATGAGGAGCATTTGAGAGCAACTTCAGAAGTTATTGAAATCCTTTCCATGGGAGGAGACCCCAGAGAGGCTGTAATCAGAGCAGGGAAGATCAGGGGGTTCTTGGGTTAGCTCTGCATACTTCCACAGGAAATAAAGGGGTGGGGGGCAGTTTGTCTCAGTGTCGCACTGTTGATGTGACAGAAAGATTGGGTAACTCAGAGGAGCGAATCAGAAGGCAAACGTCTTCGTTATTCCCCGACCATCCTGAAAGTGACTGTGTTCTCCGGGTCAGGACACTGGAGAACTTCCACGGAATTTATCCAGTCTTCAGGTGGAGTCTCCCTGTACGCAGCCGTTATGTATGGAAGCAGAGCTGATATTGCGTATATGCAGAGCTTTCCGGTTATGACCGGATCCTCAACCTCTATCACGTCCCCCTTCTGATAGCCCGCATGGCACTCTCCTCTGACGTCCTCCACAACTATTCTCAGCTTCTTCATAACCGTAATGTAAAAGGCAATTCTAACTTAAAGTTTTGGCACCTAAACTCTGAACGCATGGACTTGCTGGATAAACTTTGATAAAACTGAAAAAATAAAAAATCTAAAACAGAATCCGAAACTCAGGGCTGCCTGATCTCTTCGGGTCTGTAGTGCTTCGAAAGCTTGTCAAGGAAATCCTCGAAGCTTATGGTATTGAGGACGCTCCAGTCAAATGGCTCAGCCTCTCTCTCCTCGATGTAGAGGGCGTTTGTGGGACAGACCGCTATGCACGAGCCGAAACCATCGCAGATCCTCTCATCCTTCAGATGGGCTTTTCCATCCACGATTTCAAGGGCGTTTGTGGGACAGGAGTTAACGCATTTTCCGCACCCAATGCAGCGCTCCGTGTCAACTGCGATAATCATCCTCTTTACCCTGGTCATTTCACATCCCTCGCTCGTGTTTACATGCTGGCCTCTGAGGCCCTCCCGGACAGCTTCTGAGGCTGCTGAGCAAACTCCACCTACATTCCCCTGTGGGCCTTCATCTCGGCTTCCATCATCTTCTCGTCAACGACTCCCGAGTAGGGCTCCACCTCTCCGCTGACCCTCACGATGTATTTTTTGATTTCCATTCCCTCTTTTGCAGCCCTGTCCACCATCATGTGGATGGCGTGGCAGCAGGGGACTTCCATGGTGTAGACATCGATGCTTTTAGCTGAACCCTCCTCCAGAATCATCTTCAGCTTCTCGAAAACTCTCTTCGGGTCTTCAAGCATGGGACAGCCGATGATTATGGGTTCTTTGCCAAACCTCTCTGCCAGCTCCTTATGCACGAGTATCGCGCAGTCTGCAGCGATCGTGAGCTTCTCATCCTGCATGAAGGGTGCTCTCGGGTGCACCAGCAATATTTTTACAGGCCACTGGTTCATGGTTGGTAATTGTCTCCGGGCACTTTATATATTTCCCCTAAGATGTTCAGCTTAAGCCTACTGGGGCATCATTTCCTGCAAATTTCCACAAAGTTCCTGTAGAGCTCGGTTCCGTACTGGCTGTGGTAAACTTCCGGATGCCACTGTACGCCGTAGATGGGCTTACTTTCATGCCGCATTGCCTCAACCTGGCATATCTCTGATTCCGCCAGCCTGATGAAGCTATCAGGCAGCACCTTAACCTCATCCATGTGGCTGGCCCAGACCCTAATCTCGTCAGGAAAGCCATCGAAGAGGGCATCATCCTGAAGGATCCTGACCGTAACCTCTGCGTAGCCCCCCATCTGACCCTTCCCCACCTCACCGCCAAAAACGTCTGCTATGAGCTGATGCCCGAGGCAAATTCCCAGAACTGGCATGTCGAGCTCCTTGACGTACTCCCTGCAGTTCCCTACCCTTTCAAGGCTGGGTCCGCCGCCTATTACCAGCCCGTCCAAATCTCTGAGCTCATCTACGGGAGTGGTGTTCTGAATGAGCCTCGTCTCCACCCCCATGTCCCTCAGCATCCTGTGAATCAGGTGATTGTACTGGCCGTAGTTGTAAACCACGTAAATCCTGACCATACGAGAAAAGGAGAAGAAAGGAGATTATATTAATTTTTTGAATCCCCGTGTATTTCACCCGTCTTCCTGACATTCACCTTTCCAACTGCGAAACAGCAAAGAACACGGCGAAGACGATAACGAACGTCCAGATTGAAGCGGGGATGCCTGCTGGAGACAGCCTGAAAGCAGATAGCGTTACCGACGTCGTAAAGCCAGCCATCAGCGTCGCAATCCCTGTGAACTTTCCTCCCCTCCAGTGGAAGAGCCCCAGAATCAGGGGAAGCTGGCTCAGCAGTATGGTGGATGAGAGCACAGACAGCTCCACGATGTATCCCGGCTTCGACATGGCAAAGAGAGCGACGAGGATTGTGAGAATGACCACCGCCATCTGTCCTGCTTTTAAGCCACTCTCCCTCACCACGTCTCTGGAAATCATTGAGGAGAGGCTGAGGATGATGGAGTTTGCCGTGGTTATTGCTGCTGCTATGATGCTGAAGGCCACCAGCAGCGAAAGCCATGAAGGCATGATTGTGAGCAGAGTTGGCGTGACGTCATCTCTGTAGGAAATGGCCGGGAATTTATCGATTGCAGTGAGCACCCTCAGCTCTAAACCGAGGAAAGTGACTAAAATCGTGTAGATCAGCCCGAAGGTGCCGAATAGAATAACCATCCTCCTCAATGCTCTGGAATCCCTTGGTATGAAGAGCCTCTGCAGAACCTGGGGATTCGTCAGGGCAAAGAAAAACCAGGGGACGCTTAGAGCAGCAAATCTGAGGGGAGTCCAGATTTTGTTGGGAACGTAGAGGAGCTCTCCGAGGCTGCTTGCCTGGGATGCAAAATCTGAAGTAGCACCAAAACCCCAGAAGTAAACCCAGATAACGGCGATGACCGCTGCTGAGAGCATAATCAATCCCTGAAGGGCATCTGTCCAGGCAACACCCCTTAACCCGCCTATAAGGGCCCAGAATGCAATAAGTATTGCTGTGACAGCAATGGCAATTTCGTACTGCATAGCCCCGCTCTTCTCGAGCAAAAGCGAAACTCCGATCACCTGACTTGAAGTGTACGGGATGAGGGCGATGAGGGAGATGACGGAAGCAAGCACCGCAGTCTCTCTTCCGTACTTCACAGAAAGAAGCTCCGCAGGAGACACAACGTTGTGCTCCTTCGACAGCCTCCATATTTTCGGGGAGTAGTAGGAGAGCAGGAAAAGGGTGCCGACCAGATACAGCAGCTCGAATCCTGCTGCACCAACGCCGCTTGCGTAGGCAAGGCCCACAAGCCCCACCATCATGAAGGCGGAGTAGGTTGTTGCCGCGTAAGTTAAAGCTGAAACCACTCCTCCCACACTTCTGCCGGCTATGAAGTAGTCGACATGCTCCGAAACCCCGTATTTTCTCGCGTAGAAAGCAATGGCGGTTCCAGCGATGGCGTAGAAGAGGAGCAGAATAAGGAACTCACTCATTCACCCACCTCCCCGAGGTCAGGGCTATGTAGACTAGATACGCAGCGGTCACAGCGGTCCAGTAAATGTACGTGGTCAGGTCAGCAGTTTTAAAGGCCACAAAAGGCAGGAGCATTGCCAGAACAACTATAACGCCTTCCAGCACCTTCATCGAACATGTGTTCGATATATTGCATAAAAGGTTTTTGATACATCAGACCTATCGGTTAAGATTCCCAATCCAGGTTAATCTGATTTAAGCCCGCCCACCCGTCCCCAAGCTTCAGATAGAAGTGCCTTCCAGTAATCGTTTTTAAATTATTGAAATTATAACTCTGGGAAGGCGGCGGGGCGAGTGGGCGGGATAAAATTGTAATGGATACCACCAACCTGCAAGAGAGCAACCAGAAAAATCGGATGCATTTCGTGGCATCGAACGCCCCTCCGGAAAGCTGAAAAGTTTAAATACATCGCAGCAGAGGCAGAGCATCATGGCGAAAGAAGAAGTCCCTCTTCCTGAGGTTAACATAGGAATGGTTGGTCACGTTGATCACGGTAAAACGACCCTTGTTGCAGCTTTAAGCGGGGTATGGACAGACAGGCACAGCGAAGAGTTAAAGAGGGGTATATCCATCAAGCTGGGATATGCGGATGCAACCTTCAGAAAGTGCCCCAAATGTGAGCCGCCCCAGGCCTTCACAACTGAAAAGGAGTGCAGAGTTCACGGGGTTAAGACGGAGATTTTGAGAACCGTCAGCTTCGTCGACAGCCCCGGCCACGAAACGCTCATGGCGACGATGCTGAGCGGCGCTGCAATCATGGATGGAGCAGTTCTCGTCATAGCTGCTAACGAGAAGTGTCCGCGCCCCCAGACAAAGGAGCACTTGATGGCCCTGGAAATCATCGGGGTCGACAAAATAGTTATTGTTCAGAACAAGATCGACACCGTATCCCAAGAGAGAGTTCTGGAGAACTACGGGGAAATCAATGAGTTCATAAAGGGCACAATTGCCGAAAACGCTCCAATCATTCCGGTCTCCGCCCAGCAGAGGGTGAACATAGATGCGCTGATTGAAGCAGTGGAGGAGACCATACCCACTCCTGAGAGGGATCTGGACTCCCCGCCCCTCATGCACATAGCCAGGAGCTTTGACGTCAACAAGCCAGGAACGAAGCCAGAAGGGCTTATAGGAGGCGTTGTCGGGGGCAGCCTGGCGAGGGGAAGGCTCAGGGTTGGAGATGAGATAGAAATAAGGCCGGGCATCAAGGATGAGAGGGGCGTTTACAACCCCCTTCACAGCGAAGTAGTCGGGATAATGGCCTCCGGCAGGAACGTCGAGGAGGCAACACCCGGCGGGCTTATTGGAGTTGCCACGAAGCTGGACCCTTACCTGACAAAGAGCGACAGCCTCGTCGGAAACGTTGTTGGTCATCCCGACAGGCTTCCCGAAACCCTCAACGGCTTCTCCATGGACGTCCAGCTCCTTGAGAGGGTCGTGGGGACTGAGGAGGAGCTCAGGGTAGAGAAGATAAAGATGAACGAGCCCTTAATGCTCAGCATAGGCACCTCCACAACCCTCGGCATCGTAACTTCGGCGAGAGATGACGTGGTGGAGGTAAAGCTGAAAAGGCCGGTCTGCGCTGAGAAAGGCTGGAGGGTGGCAATAAGCAGAAGAGTTGGCTCGAGATGGAGGCTCATAGGAGCGGGGACCATAAGGTAAGG
>CAZHKD010000014.1:0-11768 GCA_964533255.1 uncultured archaeon
CCGTTACCCGCCTCAACCATGCCAGCGGCATAGTTGAGCTGGGCGAGATTCCCGAGAAAAAGCTTGAGAAAGGAGAGTGGGTGAAAAATCCCCAGTCTGACGTGCTTGTGCCTGCAATAGCCAGAAGGAGAAAGCTTATTCTGCTGGAGAAGATCAGGAAGGTTGAGGATTACTTTAACAGCTCGGATCTGAACTGGGTGGAGGGAGGAGATGGAAAAACGGGTGTTATAGCCAGCGGGGTCAGCTACAGGTATGCAAGGGAAGCACTAAGGAGACTTGAGGCTGATTTACCGCTGCTCAAAATTTCGACAACCTTCCCCTTGCCTGAAAAGCTCATTGAGGACTTCGTGAGCGGGCTTGAGAGGGTTGCCGTCGTTGAAGAGCTCGACCCCTATGTTGAGCTTCACGTTAAGGCAATCGCCAGGGACTACGGGGTTGAGATTTGCGGCAAGGAGAACGGGTACTTCCCTGAGAGCTACGAGTACAACGTCTCGGTTGTTGAGAAGGGAATTGCGAAGATGCTCGGTAAGGCTACGGTGATGGACTATGACGCGGTTCTTGAGAGAGCTTCGAGTGCATCAGCCATAGCCCCGCCCCGCCCGCCTGTTTTCTGTCCTGCCTGCCCACACGCTGCCAGCTTTTACGCGGTAAAGAAGGTTGCAGGCGAGGAAGCCTTTCCCAGCGACATAGGCTGCTACACCCTCGGCGTGAACAAGCCCTTCGAGGCAGTTGACATTACCCTCTGCATGGGCGGAGGAATTGGAGTTTCGAACGGCCTCAGCAGGGTTGTTAAGAACAAGATAATAGCAACTGCTGGAGACTCAACCTTCTTCCACGCAACGATTCCGGCCCTGATAAATGCAGTCTATAACAGAGCGAACCTGGTCTACATAATTCTGGATAACTCCACGACTGCCATGACAGGGCACCAGCCCCATCCGGGGATGAACGTGAAGGGCTGCGGAGAAGAGCCCAAAATGGTCAGGATAGAGGACGTTGTGAGGGGAATAGGCGTTGACTTCGTTGAGGTTGTGAACCCGTACAACATCTCAAAGATGGAGGAAGTGCTCAGGAAGGCCATGGAGCATGAGGGCGTTGCCGTCATAGTTGCCAGGCAGCTCTGCGCAATAATCTGGAACAGGGAGAGACGGAAGAAGGGCATAAGAATAAGGCCTTTCGAGGTCACCGAGGGGTGCACGAAGTGCCTCGAATGCGTAACTTCATTTGCCTGCCCCGCCATAATCTACGACGGCGAAAACGTCTGGATAGATGAAGCCCTCTGTGCGGGATGCGGCGTATGCACCCAGGTCTGTCCTGAGAAGGTGATAAAGCCAAAAGCGGTTTAGCCGTTGTACTGTTTTCCCCATAATTTATTTATTCGATCAATTCATTAGAAGTGCCATGGAAGAGTTTCTAAACAGGGAGTTCTTCGAGTGGGTGGACAGAACGGCGGAGAAACTCAGGAATTCTATCGGTGAGAGAGTCACCATAGTCCACCACAATGATGCTGACGGCATCTGCTCTGGAGCCATTCTCTCAAAGTTGTGCGAGTCTCTCGGCTTTGAAGCCGATCTGGTGTGTATTGAGAAGGTATTTCCCGCCGTGGTGAGGAAAATACACGAAAGGCAGGAGGGGGGCGTTATAATCTACACGGACCTCGGCGGGCTCGCAGCAGAGATGATTGAGAGGATAGATGGCGGCAGGAATGTTGTATTCATCATCGACCACCATCCTGCGAAGAGCATTGAAAGTGATCACGTCTTTGTTCTCGACCCCGAGCTTGCCGGGATTTCAGGGGATATTTTCGTTTCGGCTTCAACACTCAACTACATCTTTTGCAGGAGGATAAGGCGGGAGATGTGCGAATACGCCTACCTTGCAGTTCTTGGCTCTGTGGGCGATTACCACGACCGCAGCGGCGGAGTTCTTGGATTTGACAGGTTTGCTTTAGACGAAGCCATTCACATGGGACAGGTGAAGGTGGAGATAAAGGGGACGAAGGAAAGGTATTACATCGAATTCTTCGGGGAATATGCGGATGATGTGGCTAGAAGGCTTACAAACCTCGGGGCAGTGGGTTACGAGAGTATGGGGTACAGAAAAGGGGTGAAAGCCTGCTTTGAAGGATTTGATGACGAAACGCTGAGGGAGGCTGAAGGGCTTGAGACGCTCAAGATGGAGAAGTTTAAAGAGGCGATAGAGCACCTCAAGAATGGTGGCCTGAGTCGGGGCAGGCACGTTCAGTGGTTCCATCTTCACGACATGTTCTCTCCAATGGGCGTAAAGGCTGTTGGAGAGTTCTGCCAGCTCATAAAGGACATGACATTCGTTGACGAGAACAAGTACCTCATTGGGTTCCAGAATATCCCGAAAGAGATTCCTGATCTGGGGGAAATAGACTGGAATGCTGTCAAGATGAGCGGAAGGGTTCCAACACCCCTCGAAAGAAAGATATTTCATGGCCAGGCTCCGGGTCTGGATTTTCTGGTTCCAAAAGCAAGCGAAGCAGTAGGTGGATTCGCAGACGCTACCCACAAAATCGCCGCTGCTACTGTGATAGACAGGGGAAGGGAAGAGGAGTTTGTTGAAGCTTTTGAAAGGCTGGTGGAGGAACCCGGGAGTGGAGGGAAATGAAAAGGCTGGTGATAAAAGACCTTGAGAAGTGCGTGGGCTGCGGCCTGTGCATGTATGCATGTGCCAGGAAAAATGCCCAGAGACCGGAAATAGGAATAAGCAGCTCCGGGATACTTGCTGTCAGCCTCAGCGGCTTTGAAAGGGGAGCAACAGTCATATTCTGCCGCGCATGCAGAGAACCGCCCTGCAGCCAGGTCTGCCCAACGGGAGCCATGAGGGAGCGTAAAGAAGGAGGCGTGACTTTCCACGAAGACCTCTGCATTGCCTGCGGTAACTGCATGAATGCCTGCACGATCGAGGCAATCTTCATGCGGGAAGACGGGAAGCCAGCGGTCTGCATCCACTGCGGGTACTGCGTCGAGTTCTGCCCCCATGGCGTGCTGGGATTTGAGGAAGTGAAGCGTGCTGAGGAGGTAAGAGCATGAGCGCAGCCATGCGGAGCAAAGTGCTCACCATAGACCTGTCGAAGTACAGGTACGAGATTCAGGACAGAAAAGACCTCTTTGAGGAGTGGATTGGCGGCGTAGGCGTCGCCGTTCAGCTCCTGAAGGAGGAGCTCGGAAGCGACGCAGCCAGCATCGATCCGTTGGGCGAGGAAAATGTGATAGTCTTCGCCACCGGCCCCTTCACGCCCGCCTATCCTCTAGCCTCAAAGACTGTAGCCCTATTCAAAAGCCCCCTTACCGGAAATCTCGGTGAGACACACGCGGGAGGCAGAACCGCTACCAGCATAGCCAACGCCGGGTATGGGGCTATTGTGATTAAGGGTGTGAGCAGAAAGCCCGTTTACATAGTGGTGGATGAGGATAAGGTTCACTTCAGGGATGGCAGGGTCATCTGGGGTATAGAGGACTCCATTGTAGCGGGCAGGATAGTGGCTGAGAGGGAGAAGGGCAGAGGTATAAGGACTGTTATGAGAATTGGTGGCGGCGGTGAGAGGCTGGTGAGGTATGCGTGCGTCACGACAGAGACCTACCGCCACTTTGGAAGGTTGGGACTGGGAGCGGTTTTCGGCAGCAAGAAGCTGAAGGCTCTCGTTGTTATGGGCAGAAAGACGTACATGCCCGCCGACAGGAAGAGGTACAGGGATGTTTACAGGGAAATCTACAAGCTCGCTGTTGAATCGGACGTGATGAAGAAGTATCACCTCCTCGGAACCGCCTCAAATGTACTGCCCCTGAATGAACTTGGGGCGCTGCCTACCAAAAATCTGGCAGACAGAAGGTTTGAGAAGGCTGAGGAGATAAGTGGCGAGGCCTTCGCGGAGCACAACCTGGGCAGGAGAATAGCGTGCAACCACTGCCCCACCGCATGCATCCACATAGCAGTCCTGAGGGAGCCCTACGAGAATGAGGACTACTTCTTCAAGACCCTGATGGTGAGCTACGACTACGAGCTGCTTTACGCTCTTGGCTCCATGCTCGGCGTTGGAAGCAGAGAAGGGTTGCTGAAGCTGATACACAGGGTTGAGAGCTACGCCCTCGACGCCATAAGCACAGGCGTGTGCCTGGCCTGGGCGACGGAGGCGCTGAAGAGGGGAATTGTGACGAAAGATGAAACCATCGTGGAGCTCGAGTTCGGAAACGTGGAGGCTTACCTTAAGGCCATGGACTTCATCGTGAGGCAGCCCAACGACTTCTACAGGGCTCTGGCCAGAGGAGCTGAAGAGGCGGCAAGCATATACGGTGGAAAGGAGTTTGCCATGTGCTTCGGCAAAAACGAGATGGCGGGATACCACACGGGGTATGCTGGATACATAGGTAACCTGATTGGGCTGAGACACAGCCATCTGGACGCTGGAGGATACTCAATGGATCAGAAGTGGAAGAACTACTCACCGACCGAGGTCGTGGATGCTTTGATTAAAGAAGAGATGTGGAGACAGGTTCTGTCGAGCCTGGTGGTCTGCTTCTTCGCCAGAGGCCTTTACACTCCCGAAATAGTCATCAAGGCCTTTGAGCCCCTGGGCGTTGAGACAACAGAGGATGAGCTCAGGAAGCTGGGAGAGCGAATATACCATGAGAAGCTGAGGCTCAAGAGAAAGCTCGGATTCACTCCTGAATCCCTTGAGGTGCCCAAGAGGGTCTACGAGCTGCCAACCCCACTGGGAGAGCTGGATGAAAAATATATCAGGGAGGCGCTGAATTACTACTCCGAAATTTTCCAGCGGGTAACCCAGTGATCAGAGATGTTGCAAAATCACCCGGTAATCAGCCTTCCAAGAACATCCTTTACCATTTTTCCGTTGTAAAGGACGTCGTATATTGCCGTGAGAAGTGGGAAGTCGTCCATGGATGCTTTTCCCTGGCTTTCAAGGGTTTTGATGAGCTTGTAGGCTCTTCTGGCTGTACCGTAGCCCTCTATGACTCCCACACCCCTCTTTCGCAACTCTTCAAGGGCCTGTTCAGTTGTCAGGCCTTTCCCGAGCAGCTCGCCCAGCATTCCGTTTCTTCCACCTCTGAATGTTGCAATCAGGTCACCGAAGCCCGAGAGGCCGAAGACCGTCTCCTTCCTGCCGCCAGCATCTTCAACGAAAATGCCAATCTCCCTCACGGCCATGGCAGCTATGACGCCCTTGGCGTTGCTCATCTCTATTCCACCATGCAGCTCTTCGTGCCCTCTGATCCAGGCAATTCCGATTGAATACACGTTCTTCAGGGCTGAGGTGATTTCAGCACCTCTTATATCGTCTGACACCTCTACACCATAGTATTTTGTTCTGAAGGCTTTTGCAGCCTCCTCTGCTGCTCTCCCGTCAACGCTGCTGAAAACCACCCTTGTTGGCATCCTCTTGGCAACCTCTCTGGCTATGGATGGGCCGGTTATGGCAACCGTCCTTTCCCTGAGGTCTTCTCGTTCGAGCCATATGGCTTCCGGAATTGTTACAATGCGCTCATCAATCTCCAGCAGACCCTTGGAGATCGTTATCAGAATCGAGTCTCCAATTCTGTCCTTGATTTTTCTGAAGGTTGGCAGCACACCGTCGGTGCTAACAGCCAGCAGGATTATGTCCGCATCTAAAGCGTCGTTGAGCTGCTCCGGGTAGAGTATCTCCACCTCAGGAAGCGGTACGCCTATCCTGGGATGCTTCTCGCCTCTCTCCACCATTTTCAGTATATCCAGGTCATACTCGGTTCCCCACAGAACTACTTCATTTCCATTGTCCGTCAGCGGGACTGTCAGAGCCGAACCCATTGCTCCGGCACCCAGTACAGAAACTCTCATAATATCAGATTGTTTTTACCATTAAAAAACGTTGTTAAAGCCGATGTGAAGTCGGATTTTTGAAATCCGAGGATTCCAATCTGACCTAATAAAAAAGGGATGGTGTGTTACCTGCTCTTCCACACCGGCTTTCTTTTCTCAAGAAATGCATTCAGACCTTCAACGGCATCTTCGGTCTTTATGAGTTGAGAAAGATAGATGTCGTTGATTATGTCCGAGAGCGAATCGAAGGGCAGGGAAATAGAGGCTTTTATTGCTTTCTTTGTAATTCTGAGGGCCGCAGGGCTCTTTTCAAGCAAGCCCTTAACGTACTTCTTCACTTCGTCCTCAAAGGTGTCGTCGCTGAAAACCCTGCTCACTATCCCCATTTCCCTGGCTCTGCTGGCATCTACAGCCTCGCCCGTCAGGATTATGTCGTATGCGTTCTTCCAGCCTATCATTCTCGGCAGCAGGGCAATGGCTATGGGCGGGTAATGGGAGAGGGTTATCTCGGGCACACCCATCTTTGCGTTCTGGGATGCGAGAATGATGTCGCACGCAAGGGGGATTTCGAATCCGCCACCCAGAGCATAGCCCTTAACCGCCGCAACCGTCACCTTCTCACACCTCAGTATCTTGCCGATCAGCCTTGTGAAGGTGGAGATGAGCTCAGGAGCTTTATCCGGGAAGTGCTCCTTTATCTCCGCCCCGGCACTGAAGTGCTTGCCTTCGCTTCCAATTACAACAACATCCGCCTCCCTTTCAGCCCTCTCCACAGCCTCGATAAGCTCCCCCATCATCTCGAGGTCGACTATGTTCAGAGGTGGGCTGGCGAGCTTGATCCAGGCAGCCCCGTCCTCAACCTGATAGCTTATCTTTTTGAATCCCATGCTCTTCAGTCTTCGCACTACATATTTAACAGTTGCTATTTAAATGGGTTTTACAAAGTAAAGTTTTGGGCTGGGGTAGTGGACATGTTCAAATTACTCGAAGAACGACGCACTCTGAACTATTTTTCTTTAAGGGCTTGCATAAATTTCTCAACAAACTCTTCTAAATCCCCTATATCTTCCTGTAAAATCCTGTATATCCTTTCATCATCAACTGCCCAGTATATGTGAACTAACCTGTTTCTGAATCTTGCCATTCTCTCGAGTCTTTCGGCAAAGTCCTTCTCAAAGAAGTTAGCTTCATGTAGAACTCTAAAAGTGTCTGCATAATCCTCAGGGACTCTGAGCCTGTTTCGGGAAATTACATGGTTGCACATGTCTATTGCGGCTTCAATTGCTACAATCAGGAAATATTTGGCGCTGGCGATATAATGTGGATTTGAAAGAAATTCATCCTCTGAGAGTTCGGCAAGTTCATGTAATCTATTTAAAGCGTTGAATAGCTCAGATGAGAGTTTGGTTATCTTCTCCTCATCAAATTCCAAGTGCCTCCCTCCTGTACATTTTTCTGAAATAAAGAAAATCATGATATTCTGAAATTGTCAGGACTTCGAAATCCACCCTTTTACTCTCGTCTTTACTGAAAAGAAGAAACCCATTTTTTATTACGCCGAATCTGAATGATAGTGGTGAAGTGTTCAGTATTCTAACGTCAACTGGCAGGTGCAACTTTTTTTGAAGTTCGGTTTCAAGCTCTATTTCATAAAAGACATCTCTGGCTTCTTTTAGATAAACGGCAACATCAACATCCCTAAAATCGCCTTTTAAGAAGGAACCGTGGACGTAGGCAAAGACGATCTCATCCTTACCTTTGAGCAAATCAGTTAATTTGCTCAGTATTTTATTTCGTTCCCAGTTGCTGACCAGATTGCTCTTGGAAGTCATTAAAGATGATATATCGGAAATTTAATTATAGTTTTTGCATGGAAGAGGATTTCCAGTTGTTTGTTGTTGTCAATCACCCCTCAGCAGCGTCAGGATTCCGCCGGTGATGGCTGTGACTCCGGCAAAGGTGAGGGTTGCCACGAAGTTTCCGGTGAGGTCGGCCAGGTAGCCTCCTATGCTGGGCCCGATCATCTGTCCCACGCCGAAGAAGAGTGTTACAAAGCCTATGGCTGCTGCTGCAGCTTCTCCACCGGCAATATCCCCGCAGTATGCCTGGACGATGGATGGGATTGCAAAGATTACCGCTCCGGCCATCGCTGTTCCAAGCAGAAGTCCGGGCAGAGAGCTTGAGATTCCGAAAACCAGAATTGAGGTTCCGAGCAGCAGATAAACGATGGCCAGCCCCTTCTGTCTGCCAATCCTGTCTGAAACTGCTCCCCAGAACGTGGTGCTGAAAATTGAGAAGAACCCGACGAATGACCAGAAGTAGCCGGCCATGGCAATGTCAAAGCCCAGGTTCACCAGGTGCGACGCGTAGAAGGTGGCGAAGATTATGTAGGAGAGGCCAAAGAGAGTGTAAACCAGGCCAAGCTTTAGAAGGGCTGAGGAGCGGTAGACTGCTGTTATGCCGAGCACTCCAGCGCTTGAAACCGCTTTTTCCGGAGATTCCTTCAGAAAGAGGGAGAGAACCGTTACTGCTAACCCGACGACCCCCATGAAAAGCCAGCCAATTCTCCATCCTTCGGGAAAGCTGGCTGCTATTGCTGGAATGGCAAAGCCGACGGTTATTATTCCGACGCTTGAGCCAGCGTTGATTATGCCGAGGGCAAGCCCCCTCCTCTCCACACCAAACCATTTGGAAGCGAGCCCCACGATTGACACGTTGACACCTGCAGAGCCGGCTCCTGTCAGAAACCTCAGAAATGCAGCCTGAAGGAATGAGTTGACGAAGCCCGTCAGAATCATCGTAATGCTTGTGAAAAATAGGGATATGGCTGCAACCCTCTTGGAGCCGTATTTTGAGGCGAAGTAGCCCACGAAGGGCGAGAGGATAACGTAGCCGAGAAAGTTGGCCGAGGCAATCATGCCCATGTGGGTGTACGTGAGCTGCAAAGCGTCTCTCATTGGCTCCAGAATGGGAGTGTAGCCAAATCTGGCGAGACCCAGGCCGACGAATATGCTCAGCATCCCGATGAAAACGATAACCCACTGCCTGTTTCCCTTAACTTTCTGAATCATCAATAATGATAAATTTTAAGGAGATATATTCCTTTCGGGAATAGTTTTTAAAGGAGACAGCACAGCCTTCAATTCCTCATAATTCGTTGAAATCTTCTCCAGTTTCTGAAAATAAGCAAAAAATATAAGAGGTTTCAGTTTTATAATGTTAAATGGTGATAGTGTGGCTCTGCAGCAGGAAAAGCTGGTTATTAGGCCGCTCCGAAAGGAGGACCTTGAAGATGTGATAAGAATTGACGCCGAATACACCGGCGTCAGGAGAGAGGAGTATTTCAAGAGGTTGATGAGGGAAATTCTGGAATCAGAATATGCCATTATCACTTCTCTGGCTGCTGAGTATGATGGCAGGGTTGTCGGTTTCATTGCTGGAGTCATATTTTCCGGAGAGTTTGGCATTCCCGAAAGCGTTGCCTATCTCACAACAATAGGTGTCGACAGGCAGTTTTCAGGCAGAGGGATAGGTAAGGAGCTGTTTGACCAGTTCGTCACCAATGCGAAGGCTGCTGGCGTCACAAAAATCTTCACAATGGTTGAGTGGGACAACTGGCAGCTTGTGGACTTCTTCAGAGGAGCCGGCTTCAGGCCGTCAAGCACGATGCTGAATCTGGAGCTGGAGATTCCCTGATTTTCACCTGAAGAAGTCATCCTTCAATTTTACTTTTTTAGACATTCCGTCCCTGTATCTTACTATGATGCCTTTGTTCTCTAGTTTGTTTAGTATCCTTGAAATCGTGGGTGAACTCAGTCCAGTTTTTGCCGCAATTTCGTTTTGCGATATCTCATTCGATTTCATTAAAACTTCAAGCACTCTCCTTTCATTTTCATTGAAGATTTTCAGAACCCCCTCCAGTTCTGAATTTGATAGACGTGTTCTCTTATTATCGTTGTCTCCGCTTTCACCGTGATTTGTTTCGTTGAAATCCTTTCTATAATGTGGATACAGCAAGTAAATCAGTATTATTAGTAACCCTGGAATAAACCCCATTAGCAACCCAAAAATGACTGTAAGAGTCCAGAAATACTTATTTCTGCCCTTTTTTCTTGCATCCAAATAAATAATGGCTCCTGGAATTAGCAGGATGAACAGTACAATTACAAGCTCCGCCAGACCTATGCTACCTATCGCTGTCATAACTCAGCCTCCTTTCTGGTGCGTATGTAAAAAACTGTCCATGACGCAAGAATGGTCATAAAAAGCAATATAGAAACAAATGTAAAATCAATTTGCTGCGCAACTCCGAGATAGAACTTTGAAAACGCTACAGCGTAAATAATCGCAAGACCGCCTGAGAATAGAATAATTGATGTGGTCATCAGGAGGTACTGAATTAACATAAAAGAATTCGAGAACTTAAAAACCGGCCGATAAGCTCTTTTGGCAAATCCAGAATATGTTATGGCTTCATGGATTGCCATAACAAAAAACAGGAAAACTCCACTGTACTTAACAGCAATCATTATAGGGGTATTGAACTCTTTTGCATAGTACTCTGTCATACTCTTGACCCTGTCATCTCTTAAAATTATCTTGTCATGCGATGAGGTTTGTAAATTTACGAGAGCATTAATTAATTCTGCATAACGCCTTTTGTCTTCTAAATCACCACCCTTGAACTTGATATAGGCTTCACCGTAAAGCGCATTATACGGTAAAGATTTCCTGAAATATTCCCTGTATTCATTGGGATACTCTAAAATTGCGTCTGCAATATTTCCGGTTATCGTTTGAGAACGGAAGATTCCTGTAACTTTCAGCATAATGGGATTCATGGATCGAATTGGGTTTATGATAACAGCATCACCCATTTCTATACCGATCTTCTTTGCCAATTTCTCGCTTACAACTATTCCTTTCTCTTCAAATTTTCCAGACTTTAAAGTAGCGGAATTATAAATCGTTAAGTTTATTTTGTTCAAATGGTCTATCAACGCTGCAGTCACTCTTTTATCGTTCAAATATAAATCAGTCACCAAAACGAAAGCAATTTTTTCCACATATGGATTTTCAGATAGCTTCTTCTCTACACTATCGTTTATCAAAGCCACAAGTTTGTAATCGTACTGAGCACTTTTGTAGGGTTCAATTGACCAGTTCACAATAGCATTGATGTACGTCACTAGAGCGATAGTTGAGAAAATTAGAACACTGAACAAAATAATTATCCTGAGATATCTGAATTTGCTGTCACACAGTTCTTTGAGAAAAAATAAATGGTTCATACGTACACCTTTTGTCAGTTCACGAGGTATCCAGTCGCCCAGTAATCCCAAAAAGTTCCACCATGCTCTGGATCATTTTATGTCTCTCCGTAGGCAATAGTTTTTTGATATGTCCCAACGGAATAAGGTTCAAAATACATTTTTGCATTATAGAGTGCCTGTGGCTGAATTTCTCCGCCATTTGAGTTTTCTGCCACCACTGTCGGTATTGCTATTAAGACTGGAGCCAGCAAGGCAAAAAATACAGCAAACACTCTCACAAGTTCCTCACCTCCTCATTTTCTGGAGAGATTGATGAAATACCTTAAAAAATTTTAGTGAAAAAGGTGAAAAACCTAAAAAAGAATTACCTGCTAAGTCGTTCCAATATTTCTGATGAGACATCTCCGATTGATAGTAAGACTATCGTTAAAACATATCTACCGGAAGCTTTACTGCATCCTCATTTGTTCGGTGTTATTGCCCTGTCAAGCCACTCATGAGTGCTTCAAAACTAAACCGAAATTAAGCCCTGTTTCAGTTATAAAGCCCGAATAATGTTTCTAAAAACTATAAAACTATCTCATTTATTTATCTTTCCGTCCCGCCCACCCAGCCCCTCCTCCGTCCCGGGGTTTCATTTTATGTATTTATTGC
>CAZHKD010000014.1:11868-22509 GCA_964533255.1 uncultured archaeon
TCCCGCCCACCCAGCCCCTCCTCCGTCCCGGGGTTTCATTTTATGTATTTATTGCATTTGGAATCCATACTGTCCAGTGTGAAGCTTTGGGGCCGGGTGGGCGGGTTGAAAAAATGAGAAGATTATTGCATTCAAGGCCTGGTAATAAAAAACAAAGAGCGGCGAAATTACAACGGTAAATGTGGAAACCTTTAAATTTTACAATGTAAAGTTAAGAATATGATTGCGCAGTACGGGTATAAGGATGGCTCGGGCGTTTACTACATAAGCATTGACACCGAGAAGTGTAACGGCTGCGTTGATGCTGACAGCCCGAAATGCGTTGAAGCCTGTCCAAGTGGAGTTTTTGAGGTGGGAGAGGACGAGATTGACCCCTTCAGAGAGGAGCCTGTTGCGAAGGTGAGGGAAGAGCACAGAAACAAGCTCCGGTTCAGCTGCGCTCCATGCAAGCCAGCATCCGGCTGGGATTCTGAAAAACTGCCGTGCGTGGCTGCCTGTCCGAAGGGTGCCATAGCCCACTCCTGGTGAGGTTCAGGAGACATGGGAGGTATGGAAGCGGAAGGTTGGAAAAAGGCCTTTACCGTTGAAAAAGAAAGGGCTGAGGAGTACGTGGAGCTTTACGAGTCCATGGGCTACGACGTCAGGGTAGTTGACGCTTCCAGCTGCGATTCTGAATGCAATGTCTGCTATCTTGCGGGAGGATACGTGGAGATATGGATACGGGAGAAGGCGGGAGATGAGGACGCATCAGCCCAGAATGATGAGGATGGCCCCTGACACCGTAAGAAGAACTCCAGCCACAGTCTTAGCGGTTATCCCCTCCAGGGACTGGATGAAGAAGTAGGAGAGCAGGGTTGCGAATACCGGGTAGAGGTTGGAGAGTGGCACAGCAACCACAACGGGGGTCATGCTGAGGGAGAGGAAGTAGAGGTAGGTTCCTGTGAAGAGCAGCGTTCCCGAAGCAAGCAGGTATGGGGAGAACTTTCTTTCCACCTTTATCCCCTTCGCCCTGACGAAAAGGCTCAGGGCAGCGATTCCCGAAACGAGGGATATCAGGTTGCTTAACGATACGCTTTCCAGCATTCCCGCCTTTATGAATATTGCAGCGAGACCGTAAGCAAAACCGGCTAAAACTGACAGAGCCAGCCCCCGTCCATCTATTTTCTCAGACGAGAGCGTGTACAGCCCCACCATCATCAGCCCGCTGCCGGCAACCAGCAACGGCGTTATGCTTTCGCCGAGCAGGAGGACTCCGAGAAGGGCTGAGAAGAAAATCCGGGTGGAGGTGCCTGAATAGGCCCGGGACGAGCCGATGATGGCAACAGATGAATATGTCAGGGTTCTGCCCATGAACTGCTGAATCAATCCGGCAACTACAAGGAGCAGAATTGGTTTGGCCGTTAAATCAGGTGGATTCGCGAGGGTGCCGTCAAGAACCACCAGCAAAAGAAGCCAGAGCGTGTTTATCGTCAGCATCACGAGTGTGCCAGCGATGGGGTTGACATCCAGCAACGCCTTCCTGACGAATATACCGTTGAGACCCCAGAAGAAAGAGGCCAGCAGAGCAAGCATGGCGCCCAGCAGCACTTCCATTGTAGTAGCTTAAAGATGTGATTGAAAAAGCCTTGTCCCAAGTCACAACTCAGTCCTGCTCACATGATTTATTAATAAAATCGTACATCGTAGGTATTATATAAGACATGGTACTTACACATTCCCATGGACTTCGACCTGAGGACGCCAATTGTAAGGCTCGACAGGACGAGAATAGCCATCCTCCGTGAAAAGATCGAGGACCCGAATATAACGACGAGAAAGCTCAGCGAGATTCTGAAGGACAAATACGGGATAACGCTCAGCCATGCGAGAATTGCGGAGATAATCAAGGAGATGAAGGAGACGGAAGTGTTCAGAGAGACCGTCATCCCCAACGAGAACTACTTCATCTTCTCCTTCCTGGAGCTGAGCTTCAACAACCAGAACTTCGCCGAACACTGGCGGGAAACCTACGAATACCTGATAAACTCGCCAAACGTGATGCTGTTCTTCATCACCGACGGCACCCACCGCTGGAAGTTCATAATGGTGTTCAGGAGCTTTCAGGAGGTGTCGAAGTGGGTTCACAACTTCCTGAAGAGGCACGGCGAGGTCATACAGGACTTAAACCTGCTGATAATTTACAGGATACTGAAATTCAAGTTCGATGAGAAGCTTCTGGAAGACCTTCTCGCCGCGTCTGAAACAATGTAAAGTGTTTGACCACTTCTTATATCCAGATTTCAGAAAACTTTTTATACTAATTTTACGCAACTTCTTTAACAACGGGTTAAAACTTGACAACATGACGCTGGAGGTGGCCGAATGGGAAAGAATGTGGATGATTTGGCTCAGCTTAAGCAGTTCAGGGAATGGTTCGATAACAGGCACGAGTATGCAAGGAAATGGAAGCAGAAGACCGGCGGGAAGGTTGTTGGCTACTACTGCACCTACGTTCCGGAGGAGATACTTTACGCTGCCGGCGTGCTGCCCGTGAGAATTCTGGGCTCCCACGAGCCTGAAAGCATTACGCGTCCATATCTGCATGACATGTACTGCCCCTTCTGTCACGACACCCTTGCTCAGGGGCTTGAGGGAAGGTACGATTACCTTGATGGTGTTACCCTTGCCCAGTCGTGCTTGCACATGAGGCAGTCATACTTCAGCTTCGTTGACAGGGTTCCCAACATTGAGTGGGATTACTACATGCCGTTCCCCCACGGTGTTACAAATCCCTATGCTGCCGATTTTGCAAAGCACGAGTTTGAGAAGTTTAAAGCTGCGGTTGAGGAGTGGCTTGGAGTAACCATAACCGACAGAGACCTGGACAGGGCCATCGAGGTGTACAACAGGAACAGGGAGCTGATGACGAAGGTATTTGAGATGAGAAAGGCCGACAACCCGCCCGTAACCGGATTGCACGCAATGTACATGGTCGTCTCATCCCAGGTGGTTGACAAGGCAGAGCACAACGAGGTGCTGGAGAGCTTCGTCGAAGAGCTTCAGGATGTGGAGAATGACCGGGAGGTTGGCACGCGCCTCATGCTCATCGGAAGTGAGGATTACGACAAGGAGCTCTTCGAGCTCATCGAATACGGGATGAACTATCCCGCAACGTTCGTCTTCGAGGAGAACTGCACCGGGGCGAGGTACTTCTGGGGTGTGGTAGAGGACGGCGACGACAGGCTGATGGCTCTGGCAAGGAGGTACGTTTATCGCGTCCCATGCCCGGCAAAGGACTGGGCCAGAGGGGACTTCTTTGGGAGGCGCCGCTTCCAGTTCATCCAGGACGTCATCCGGGACTACAACGTTGAAGCCGTCATAATCGCTCAGATGAAGTTCTGCGACCCCCACGAGCTGGACATTCCCGCTCTGAGGGAGATGCTTGACGACATGGGCGTGACGCACCTGCACCTTGAACTCGACCTCACCCAGCCGGTGGGGCAGTTCAGGACGAGGGTGGAAGCGATGATTGAGGCCATGGGTGAGGAGGACCTGTTTATCTGAGGTGGTTAAAATGGAGGTTAAGGTCAGACCGTTTGACTGCTGGAACGACTTCAAGAATTACAGGATTGAGTACTACAGGGATTACCTGGAGGCAAAGGACAAGGGCGGAATAAGGTGGGCTGGCTCAGCCTGGTCCTTCGACCCGGTACCGGCAGGGCTGGGAGAGGACGTGTACCCTCTTACAGGGGAGCCCTATGGTGCAACAGCAGCCTTCTTCAGGGAGTTCTCCGTTAAAGCCCTTGAGACAATTGAGAGGAAGGGTGCTGCAAGAGACCTCTGCGGTTACATGAGGAACTACTGGGGAAGCGTTGCAATGGACAAATACCTGCTGGCTGACGGCAGCGAAATAGAGCCGTTCCCCAAGCCGGACTTCAACTTCACAATCCACATATGCTGCACCCATGCGAAATGGTACCACTACGCTGCCGAGCTGGAAGGAGGCGTCCCCACCTACGCTGTGGACATCTCCGTTGGCCCCGGCTACCAGCTTGACGACAAGAAGATAGAGTACGTCGTCAGGCAGCTTGAGGATGCGGTTACCTGGATGGAGAAGGTTACCGGCAGGGAGTACGATGACGAACTCCTGATCAAAGCCGTTGAGAACGAAGCGAAGTCCATGACTCTGTGGAGCAAGATATGCAAGCTCAACCAGGCCGTTCCGGCTCCAATGGAAGAGAAGTCCATGTTCTCCTTCTACGTCATGACGCTGCTTCGAAGGAGCGATGAGAGGGTTGTGAAGCTCTACGAGAAGCTCTACGATGAGGTGGAGAGCAGGGTGAAGAGGGGAATTGGCGCTTTAACGCACGAGCAGTTCAGGTTCGTAACGGATAACCCGCCACCCTGGCCCTTCCTGAAGGTCTACCGCTACCTTGAGCAGACCTACGGAGCGGTCTCTGTGGGCTCCATCTACACCTTCGGACTCGGAGCCGCATGGGTGGGCATGGACGAGAAGGGCGAGAACTGGATCTGGGAGCCAGCTCCAACTCCTGAGGAAGCTGGCTACGAAATCCACGACAGGAGAAGTGCCCTCTGGTGGACGGCAATGTTCAACCTGAAGTACAGAGCGTCGTGGCAGCACGAGTACTCCCACTGGATAAGGAAGCAGGAAACGCTGCAGATGGTGAAGGACTGGAAGGCTGACGCGATAATCATGCACCTCAACAGGGGCTGCGAGCTCTGGAACATGTCCACCCTGGAGGTTAGAGACTACCTGGTGAAGAACGACGTACCTGTTGCAACCTATGAAGGAAACATGGCCGACCCCAGGGAGTTTGACGAGGCGAGAACCTTCAATGTCATAGACTCCTTCATGCAGAGCCTGGGAATCGAAAGGTTAGCGTGAATAAGACGAAACGTGAGTGAGGTGGTATCATGCCCGTAGCAGGTGTTGATGTGGGATCAAAGTTAACGAAGGTCGTTGTAATGGATGAGGATAAGAACGTGCTCTCATACGTGGTTGTTAGGACTGGCACAGACCACAAAAAGACGTCGGAGGAGGCCTTTGAGGAGGCTTTGAAGAAAGCTGGCGTTGCGAGGGAGGACATAACGAAGGTTGTAACCACCGGATTCGGAAAAATATCTGCCCCGTTTGCAGATGAGGAGCTCACACAGATCATGGCAGCCGGAAAAGGAGCCTATTACGTGAGACCAACAACCAGAACGGTCATCGAGGTTGGAGCGGAGGAGAGCAGGGCCGTGAAGCTGGACGAGAGCGGCAACGTTAAGGACTTCGCTTTAGCAGACAAATGCGCTGCCGGCGCAGGCTCCTTCGTTGACGCCATGATAAGGTATCTGGAAGTGACGCCTGAGGAGTTCGGACAGCTTGCGCTGCAGGCGAAGAAGGCTATACCCATGAACGCGCAATGCGTCGTCTTCGCCGAATCGGAAGTTGTGTCGCTTCTCCACTCCAACGTGCCAAAGGCCGAGATCTCCAGGGCAATTCATGATGCCATCGCAGATAGAGTTGCAGCAATAGCCAGGCGCCTTGACATTCAGGATGACGTGCTGCTTATTGGCGGTTTAGCGTACGACATCGGCTTCATCGATTCCATGAAGAGGGAGCTTGGCAGAGAGGTTTACGTGCCCGAAGAATACCCGCCAGAGGTTATTCCGGCTATCGGGGCTGCCCTTTCAGCCCTTGAGTGAGGAGGTGAAAAGTTATGGTTACGGTTCAGGAAAGCGAATACTGGAGATGGCCCGAGAGCATATGGGTTGACGAATCAAAGAACTGGCAGGATGCTGAGGTGATAAGCTGCGGAATTGACCTGGGCTCTGTCAGCACCCAGGCAGTTGTGATGCTTGACGGAGAGCTTTACGCCTATGCGAACATGCGAACGGGCACGAGCAGCGCTGCAAGCGCTGAAAAGGCAGTAAACGCCATGCTGGAGAAGATTGGGGACATGAAAAGGGAGGACATTCACTATATCGTCGGAACCGGGTATGGAAGGGTGAGCATACCCTTCGCCCAGAAGACCATAACCGAAATTGCCTGCCATGGGAGGGGAGCAGTCTACGTTTACGGAGACAAGGTGAGGACGGTTCTCGACATGGGCGGGCAGGATTTGAAGGCAATAAAGGTGGACAGCAGGGGCAAGGTGATAAACTTCCTGATGAACGACAAGTGCGCCGCAGGGACTGGGAGGGGCATCGAAGTCGTGTGCGATTTGCTGTCGGTTCCGATTACCGAAGCTGGCCAGCTCTCGCTGCAGGTGGACGAGGAGCCAGAGCCTGTCAGCACAACGTGTGTCGTCTTCGCGAAATCGGAGATTCTTGGGCTCATCAGAAAGGGCTGGGGGAAGGAGAGAATTCTTGCAGCCTTCTTCAACGCCGTTGCCAGCAGGGTTGTGGAGCTGCTGGAGAGGGTAGGTGTTGAGCCCGAGTTCGCCATAACAGGTGGTATTTCAAAGAACATCGGGGTTGTGAGGAGGATAGAGGATAAGCTCGGCCTTAAGGCTCTGGAGCCGAAGTACGACCCCCAGCTTGCCGGTGCGATGGGTGCAGCTCTCTTCGGCAGAGCACTGTACATCAAATCCCAGAAGAAGTGATTCTAATAGTCATCCCTCTTTTTTGGGGCTGAATTTACATGCGGAGGTGGAAGGAGGGAAAGAATGGTCAGGATAACCATAGACGGCGTGGAGTTTGAGGTGGAGGAAGGCAAAACGGTTCTTGAGGTAGCCCTGGACAACGGTATCTACATCCCCAATCTCTGCTACCACCCCAGTGTCTCTCATGCTCCAGGAAAGAAGGCTGATCCGGTTGTTTACAGAAACGGGGAGAGGTACGAGGGTGTGGAGGGCGAGTATGGGGGCTGCGGCCTATGCTTTGTCATCGTCAACGGTGAGCTCGTGAGGGCATGCGATACGGTGGTAACGGAAGGGCTTGAAGTTGATACCAGGGATGAGAGGGCTGTGAAGGAGAGGAAGAGAAATCTGGCGAAAATCCTTGCCACGCATCCCCACGTGTGCATTATCTGTGAGTACAGAAACGGCTGCGACAGGATTCAGTGCACCTTTGGCTATCCTGCTGAAGAGAGGTGCTGCGACCTCTTTTCAAGATGCGAGCTTCGATTTACTGCGGAGTACATAGGAGTGCCGCCGGACACTCCCAGATACACTTACAGGGCTCTGCCTGTGGTGGAGGAGAAGCTGTACAGGTGGGACTGGAACTACTGCATTAACTGCACCAGGTGCGTGAGGGGCTGCAGGGAAGTGAGGGAAGCGAACGCTCTTGGTTTTGTGGTTGAAGGCGATGAGAGTGAGAACGTCATTGTGGGGAGAACCGCAGAAACGGATGTTGAGTCGGGATGCAAGTTCTGCGGTGTTTGCGTTGAAATATGCCCAACGGGAGTTGTGAGGGACATAAAAAGGAAGGCGAGCAACAGGTGGAGGGACTCAATTGTTGCCAAGAAGCTGCCCCTGCTGACAGAGGCGTTAGAGCTCACTCCCGAGAACGTGTCGTCTGTCCCCGATGCTCCGGGCGTTTTCAGGCTATACGACGAAGATATGGAGGTCGTTTACATAAAGGGCACTCCCAGTCTGAAGGAAGAGCTGCGGTCAGAAATCGGTAAGGCGGCCTATTTTGATTACGAGGAGCATGAAATGTACACCATGCGGGAAAGCGAGCTCATTCAGGAGTTCCTGCAGAAGCATGGAAGGATGCCGAGGATGAATGATGAGGTGGACGACCTCTTCGACCTCTGAAGCTGGTTCGGGCTCTTAATGCCTGAACGAGCTGCTTTAATCCCCGACGTCTGGGAAAGTTTGAGAAATTTAATAATTTATGATGGTGTTTGGAACATTCAGGAGGGTATGGAAATGGGAAAAAGAGTAGGAATAATTGGAGTTGGATGCACGAAATTTGGAGTTAGAGACGATGCCACGATACAGGAAATAGCCTTTGAGGCTGTTAGGGAAGCTCTGCAGGATGCCGGAGTGACAAGGGAGGATGTGGAGCTGAGTGTTGTTGGTACCGCAGGTACGAGAAGCTACGAGCTCATGCCCGCTGTTCCAATCAACGAGTACTGCGGCTTCGCAGGAAAGGGGCCCATAAGGGTTGAGGCTGCCTGTGCCACCGGGAGCGCAGCAGTGTATACTGCCTACACCAGCATCATGGCCGGAATAGCTGACGTGGCTGTGGCGATAGGATTTGAGAAGATGAACGAGGTTGACACGCCCACCTCCCTTGCTGTAGGTGGCAGGAGCGGCAGCTACCTCTGGGAGTTCCACCAGTACGGCACCACCTTCCCCGGCTACTACGCCATGCTTGCTGCTGCCCACATGGCCAGATACGGCACCACAGACAGGCAGATGGCCATGGTGGCCGTGAAGAACCACAGAAACGCTGCGAAGAATCCGAAAGCCCAGTTCAGGAAGGAGATCACGCTGGAGAAGGCCGTTGGTTCGAGGTATGTCGCATACCCCCTTCGCCTCTTTGACTGCAGCCCCATAAGCGATGGCGCTGCTGCAGCCGTTTTGGCGAGTGAGGAGAAGATAAAGGAGCTTGGAATTGACAACGCCGTGTGGATTGAGGGTGTTGGCTACAGCAGCGACACTGCCAACATGCCCAAGAGGGCAGACTACGCAGGACTGAAAGCAAGCGTTGAGGCATCGCGAATGGCCTACAAGATGGCCGGGATTGACGACCCAGTTAAGCAGCTCGACGTCGCCGCTCTGCACGACTGCTTCACAATTGCCGAGATAATGGCCTACGAAGACCTGGGCTTCTGCAGGAAAGGCGAAGGTGGCAGGTTTGTCGAGGAAGGCGAATCAGACTTCGGCGGCAAGCTGCCCGTGAACACCTTCGGAGGGCTGAAGGCTAAAGGCCACCCTCTGGGTGCGACAGGCGTGGCTATGATTTACGAGATTGTGAAGCAGCTTCGCGAAGAAGCAGGGGATTTGCAGGCTGAGCTGAAGAACTATAAAGGTTTGACGCACAATATCGGAGGCACCGGCCACTTCGGCTGGGTTTACATTCTGGGGGTGTGAATGGAGGTGTAATCATGAGCGGAGAAGAGCATGTAATGGAAAGCAGAACCTTCGTTTTGAAGCACAAGCTCCCCATTGCCAGGGTTGAAAAGTACTGGAAGGGGCTTGAGGAAGGGAAGATTTACGGAACTCGGTGCAGGGCTTGTGGTGCGAAGTTCTCACCTCCTCAGGCTGACTGCAGCTACTGCTACTCCAGCGACATGGAGTGGGTGGAGATAAGCGGGGAAGGAATTATAGAGTGCTTCACCCAGCTCTACAGCTTTCCCCAGGGATTCGAGTTTGCAGGCAAGCCCTACGTCATAGCAGTTGCCAGCTTTGGAGACTTCAGGGTAATGGGGTGGTTTGAGAGCGGGAAAGAAGGAGGAGAGGGTCTGCCCCAGGTTGGAATGAGGGTTAAGGCCGAAACTCGCCAGGACGAGACAGGGGTCTGGAAGGTTTATTTCAGGCCCGTGGAGTAATTTTAAGAGGTGATTGGATGAATCTTGACCCGGAAAAAATTAAATTTGGAGTTGAGGGGCCAAACGCTCCGTGGGAGACCATCAGGGACATAGCCCTTTACGCTGAAAAGCTTGGCCTGGACAGCTACTGGATGCCCGACCACACGGTTGCTACAGGCGTGAAGAGGTGGGATGCCATAGAGGCATGGGGGGCGCTGAGTGCTCTTTCAGTCCTGACTGAAAAAATCATGCTTGCGAGTGGCGTAAGCGACACATACCGCTACCATCCGGCAGTTCTGGCCCAGAAGGCTACCACGTGCGACATAATCTCCGGAGGCAGAGCCATTCTGGGCATAGGGATAGGCGAGGCCATGAACCTCGTCCCCTACGGGATAGAGTACGACAAGCCCGTGGGGAGGACGATTGAGGCTCTTGAGGTTATAAGGCGGCTGCTGAATGAGGACTTCGTCGACTTCGAGGGCAAGTACTACAGGCTTAATCAGGCCTTTCTGCAGCCGAAGCCCGTCCAGAAGCCTCATTATCCCATATTCGTTGCCGGAAGCTCTCCGAGAACCATGAGGATGGTCGGGAAGTACGCTGATGGCTGGCTCCCGGCAAACCTGTCGGTTGAGAAGTACAAGGAGGGCAGAGAGGTCGTTATGCAGGCTGCCAGAGACGCTGGGAGAGATGCGGAGAAAATAGACATGGCCCACTTCATGTACGGCGTCATAGCAGATAGCAGAGACGAGGCGAGGGAAAGGGTAATGCTCCCCGCCAAGATGCTTTTGCTCACGAGACCCAGAATTCTCGAGGCAATGGGCTTTGAACCGCCAACCTACGACTTCGAGATGACCTTCAAGCTTGTGTTCCCCAGAGATGCGAAGGCCTGGTTTGAAGCCGCCAAGCAGCTGCCGGATGAGGTTGTGGAGAAATCTCCGATTGTCTTCGGAACGGTTGACGACTTCATCGAGAGGTTCGAGAAGTACTACCAGGTGGGGTGCAGGCACATCGTCATGAACTTCCAGGTGTCGCCGAAGATTCTGAAGGACAACCTCGACCTCTACGCGAAGGTTGTGGAGTACTTTAGAGAGAGCTACTGATTTATATTTTATTTTTTCACAGTTTAGTCTGCCATCATTTGAAATTGAATGAACACCCAAGAAGCTCAGAGAAGGAGG
>CAZHKD010000014.1:22609-24797 GCA_964533255.1 uncultured archaeon
AAGCAATTGTAACGTTTAAATCAGATGAACGTCTAGGGGAGGTATGAAATTTATGGATCTGGACGAGCTGGCCGAAGAGGACAGGCTTCTCAGAGAGGAGGTTCACAGATTCGCCGCAGAAGTCATCAGGCCCGCTTCCATAGAGCTGGACAGAATGCCGCCGGAAGAGAGAATCAAACCATCATCTCCGTACTTCAAGGTGATAAAGCAGATGAAAAGGCTGGGCTACCACAGGATTCACCTGACTCCCGAATACGAAGGGCCCGACCTCTCGCCCCTGCAGAGGTACATAATAATGGAGGAGCTCGGCTGGGGAAGCCTCGGCTTAGCAACTGCCATAGGCGTTGACCAGATACCCTTCGTGAACGCAGCCCTGTTCGGCGCATCTGAGCTCTACGAGGAGCTCGTTATTCCATGGCTCAGGGATGAGGATGCCAGATACCACGGCTGCTGGGGTGTTACGGAGCCCGAGCACGGAAGCGACTACCTGCTCTGCTTCAGGGATGCGGAGGTGGACAGATTTGGCAGGGGAGCGGTCATAGCTGAGAGAGACGGAGACGAATGGGTTCTGAATGGGCAGAAGTCCGCCTGGGTGTCTTCGGCTCCAGTGGCAACGCATTGCGGTTTGCATGCCCAGGTGAAGGATGGGAAGAACCTTGCCCACGGGATATTCTGCATCGTGCCCTTGGATGCTGATGGGGTGCGGAGAGGAAAGCCTGTGGACATGCTTGGCATGAGAGACGGCCCCCAGGGAGAGCTGTTCTTTGACAACGTGAGAATCCCGGAGCACTACGTTATCGTGGCTCCCACAACCTTCTACGGCATTTTCTTCGACCAGCTCCTCTGCCTGACCAGCTGCGGAATGGGGGCGTTTTCCGTTGGGCTCGCCAGGGCGGCTTTCGAGGAGGCGTTGAGGTACGCAAGGCAGAGGGTGCAGGGTGGAGTGCCAATTGCCAAGCACAAGAACATCAAGCTGAAGCTCTACCAGATGTTCGAGAAGGTTGAGACGGCAAGGTATTACGTGAGGAAAGCCATGGAGCACACCCACCGCAGAATCCTTCACGAAAAGACCTTCGACGCCTCGCCCAGGCACACAAGGGCTGCCCAGATTTACGCCAAGAGGGTAGCCTATGAGGTGGCAAACGACGCCCTGCAGATTTTCGGAGCCTACGGGCTAAGCAGAGAGCTCATAATCGAGAAGCTCTTCAGGGATGCAAGAGCGCTGCAGATAGAGGACGGGACGGTTGAGGTTCTCAGCCTGGACGCTGCTGACGACATCATCGATGCCTACGAGAAGGACTACTACGATGTGGAGGCCATCTGCAGCAGGTACTAAGGTTCTGCCAATTGTTGGTTGGGGTAAGTTAGGGTAAATTAGAGGTAGTAAGCAATCGAAAAAGGAGGTGGTGTGAATGCTGAAGGGAATACCGTTTGACTCACCTCTCTACGAGGTGGATGAGGAAAGGGGGGTTGAGTACAGGAACTGCGAGGCCATAACGGCCTTCTTTACAGTTAGGGGTGATGTGGAGGAGATGCTGCCGGAGGGGCTGAAGCCCTTCAGCGACCCTCCCCAGGGCGGAATATGGATTTCCCACTACTCATTCAGCACCCTGGGGGAGTACTACGAGTACCTGACCGTCATTCAGGTTGAGGATGAGAACGGAGAAATGGGCTACTACATTCCGTACATCTACGTAACAAACGACGCCGCCTTGGCAGCAGGCAGGGAGCTGGCGGGAGCGCCAAAAAAGCTGGCTAAGATACAGCTGACAAAGGAGTACGATGTCGTCCAGGGGATTCTTGAGAGACCTTCGGGCAAGAGGCTTGTGACCTTCACCATGAGGCCGGACTCCAGGGCTGCTGGAGAGATTATAGACGCAATCCTGCCCAGGCCCGTACCGCTGCTTTCGGTGAGGCACCTCCCGCCCATAAAGGGCAGGGGAGGCGTAACCCAGCTGGTGAAGTGGTATGCGGACATATCATTCCACGCCGACCCCGATGGGGAGAGGGTGATATTTGCCGGGCCAGCGTCCATAACCTACGACTCTCCTTCTGTAATTGACCCCGTCCACAAAGTCGGCATTGGAGACATGCTCATGGCCATATACTTCCAGTTCGACATGAAGCTGGGATTTACTGACATTCTGAAGGAGTACTGAGCTGTTTGAGCTGTCGGAGATGCATCACA
>CAZHKD010000015.1:0-22879 GCA_964533255.1 uncultured archaeon
CAGTATACATCAAGGCCTCCGCCCAGGCCAGCGATTACCTTGCCCTGCACAGCAGGAAAGATTTGACGACGATGCAGTCCGTTGTTGCAGCGGCGAAGCAGGCCTACAGGCAGGCAGGAGTTGAGGCAAAAGACGTAGACGTTGCCGAACTCCACGACAGCTTCACAATAGCGGAAATCATGGCCTACGAAGATCTGGGGTTCATTGAGAAGGGTAAGGGTGCGGAGCTCATCCGGGAGGGCATTGTTGAGATTGGGGGGGAGATTCCCGTCAATCCGTCTGGCGGACTGAAGGCTTGCGGCCATGCTGTTGGAGCAACGGGTGTCAGACAGGTGGTTGAGCTGACACTGCAGCTCAGAGGAGATGCGGGAAAAAGGCAGGTGGAGTGTGAGACTGCCCTTGCCCTTAACATCGGCGGGACAGGTGGAACTGCTGTGGTTACCATCCTGGGGAGGTGATACCGTGCTTCCACGCTTCTGGAGGAAAATTAGGTACAGGTATGACCTGATTGGAACCAGATGCAATACCTGCGGGAGGCATTACTACCCACCAAGAAACTTCTGTCCTGTGTGCAGAAGAAGGAGCAACATCGAAGAAGTTCAGCTGAGTGGATACGGCAGGGTTCTGAGCTACAGCGTAGTCCATGACGCCCCGGTAAGCCTCAAGATGGAGAAGCCCTACGTCGTGGCCCTCATACGGCTGGATGAAGGACCGATTATAACGTCCCAGCTCGCCTGCGAGCCAGAAGAGGTGCAGGATGGGATGAGGGTCAGGGCCGTATTCAGGAAGTACGGCGAGGATGGCGAGGAGGGGATAATATACTACGGAACAAAATTTGCTCCAGCAGGAGACGCCGAGGGCTGACGTCAGCGTTTTGAGCACCGCTCCGTCCTGACCAAACCCCTTAATTTTATCATTCATTTTTACCCAGAGCCTTCCCGGCCACCACATTTCCGGAAAAAGTATTTTAACGCCATTTTGAATATGGATTTTTGTGTGGTACTTATTACTGATTATTGCACTGGCGCTGATGGGGTGTGCTGGAGAGAAAGTGGGCGAAAAAAGGCCCGAAGTTAGTGTAAACACTTCCGGATACCTCAGCCAGCTCATCCTGATTGAAGATGACGGATGGAAGGCCATAGCAGTTTTTCAACTTCCAAATCCCTGCCACAAGATGAAATTCGATGGATTGGAGAGGGTGGGTAACACAATCTACCTCAAATTCAGCCATAGTCCTCCAAAGCCTGATGAGGTATGCATACAGGTTGTTAAGGAATATAAGAAAGAAATAAATCTTGGTGGACTCGAAAAAGGCAGATATTTTGTAATCGTGCTTGTCAACGGTGTTGAAAGCGGGAGGGCTGAGCTAACTACTTAACCTGCTTTTTCCCTTCCTCTGTCAGCGTCCACTTTCCCTTTTCAGGAGATTCCAGAAGTCCCTTCCTCTTGAGGGGAGCAAGCCTGCATGAAACCTTTGAAGTGGGCACACCAATTTTCTCAGCAATTTCCTTGCTTGATGCAACGCCAAGCTCCTTCAGAGCTTTCAGGATTGCCTGGTTCATATCTTCTGTCATACAAACCACCTCAAACATAGTTGGGTAACTATTTAATTAAATTTTCGCACCTTGTTTTCAACATATCGAACCCCTCCACATTCGTGGAGACGCGGTACTCAGTACAGAGTACAGGCGCGTGTGACGTGCAGTTTCCTACAAATCCCTTATATACCAAGAGATGAGGAGATGTGGTTATGTCCAAGGTCGTTCTGGCATACTCTGGAGGTCTGGACACAACTGTCTGCATACCCTTGCTTAAGGAGAAGTACGGGTTTGATGAGGTTATCACGGTGACTGTGGACATAGGCCAGCCCAGAAGAGAGATTGAGAGGGCTGAGGAGAGGGGGAGTAAGTATGCTGACAGGCATTACACCATCGACGCCAAGAAAGAGTTTGGTGAGGCCCTTGTAATGCTCATCAAGGCCAATGGAGAGTATGAAGGCTATCCCCTAGGCACCGCACTGGCGAGGCCAATAACGGCCAGAAAAGTGGCTGAAGTTGCTCTGAGAGAGGGGGCGGAAGCTGTCGCCCACGGCGCAACCGGGAAGGGAAACGACCAGCTCAGGTTTGACAACGTCTTTTACGAGTACGGCTTGAGAGTTGTGGCTCCGATGAGGGAGCTGAACCTCACAAGGGAGTGGGAGATCGAGTATGCGAAGCAGCACGGCATTGACGTTCCGGTTACGAAGGACAAACCCTGGAGCATTGACGAGAACGTCTGGAGCAGGAGTATAGAAGGTGGAGACCTTGAAAAACCCAGCTTCGTGCCGCCAGAAGAGATTTATGAGTGGACTGTAAGTCCGCAGGAGGCTCCAGACGAGCCCGAGACGATTGAAGTAGGATTCGAAACAGGCAGACCTGTAAGCCTGAACGGTGAGCAAATGGACGTCTTCGAGATAATCGAAAAGCTGAACGAAGTGGGTGGAAAGCACGGAGTGGGCAGGAACGACATGATGGAGGACAGAGTTCTCGGACTGAAAGCGAGGGAGAACTACGAGCATCCCGCAGCGACAATCCTTCTCACAGCCCACAGAGATCTTGAAAGGCTCGTGCTAAGCAGGAGAGAGCTCAAATTCAAGAAGTTTGTTGAGGAGGAGTGGGCGGAGCTTGTATACTACGGGTTAACTAACGAGCCCCTTTTCGACGCCCTCAATGCTTTCATCGAAGAGACGCAGAAAAGAGTCACAGGATGGGTTAAGCTGAGGCTTTACAGGGGTAGCGTGTTACCTGTGGCAAGAGACTCGCCTTTCGCCCTCTACAGAGAAGAGCTGACGTCATTCGACTCTCTGGAAATAGACCAGAGGTATGCGGAAGGTTTCTCTCGCTTCCACGGACTCCAGGGCAGGCTGTTCAGAGAGCTGATGAGGAAAAAAGGGTAAGATGGGTAGTGGATTCCAGCAGATAACCGGTGAATGGCCTGCGGGATGAAAAGAGTCCATAACCGCTAAATGTCCACCACAACAAATGCCCTCCATCCACCATCTTTTCTTTCCACAGTAAATTTGTGGAGAGTTATGGCTTTGGGCTCACACCTGACCAACTCGTCTCTGAGCTGTCCGCCCCTGATAACTCCTCTGGCTTTCAGACCGTCTACCTGAACTGCAATTTCTTTTCCGGCGAAGTGTTTTGTGTCGAAGAGATAAAGGAGTTCGTTAAGCCACCTGTAGAGAAGGTAGTCTTCGCTATCAGCCTCAACCTCCACTTCAACTTCCTCCGTTACTTCAAGCCTATCCGTATACGCGAATGCCTCGTAAAAAGCCTTTGAAGCTTCTTCAATCAGCCCATCAAGGCTTTCCGCCTCGACCTCGAAGGCGATGTCTGCGGTGTGGTCTATGAAGCGATACATGAAAACAGAAGGGCGTTTCTGTTATTAACCCTGATGGATACGTTGAGATATGAGCAATGTGGTTGAGCTTTTGACGACGAAGGGTTGCAACATATATCTGCTCAAATATGATGGAGAATGGCTTGTAGACGCCGGAACCCCGGGAGTTCTCAAAAAACTGGCCAATCTGAAGGGTCTAAAAAGAGTTGATGGAATTATTCTTACCCACTCACACTTTGACCACATGGGTGGGGCATACGAGCTACAGAAGCACTTTGGCTGCCCAGTGTACGTGCATGAACTTGACATGCCCTACGTAACCGGTGAGGCGAAACTTTCGTTCGGTGGAGTTCTCGGAAGAGCTGCGAAGCTTTTGGAGCTCTTCAGCAGATCAAAGGTTCCCGAGGACGTGAGAGGCGTCAGCGAAACACCGCTCGAAGTGCTACACTTTCCCGGCCACACACCGGGGAGCATTGGAATTGCTGTGGGAAGAGTACTTGTTTGCGGTGACCTTGTGAGAAAGGGCAGGAAGCACCTCATCTTTGGAGGTGAGGTTCCCAAACTGTCTCCACCAGCCTTTTGCAACGATTTTGCAGCTTATCTTGATTCAGTGAAAAAAGTTGCAGAGATGGAGTTTGATCTGCTGCTTCCTGGTCATGGCGGAAGAATTACCAAAGGTGAATTTCTGGACGTTGTCTCGAGAATCCCAGAACTCCATTAAAAATCGAAAGGGTTATCTTTGGCAGCATCAAAGCCTCTTCGGTGATTTCAATGAAGTTCGGAATAGAATTTGTTCCCAACATGAAGTACTACGAGCTTGAATACTACGTGAAGCTTGCTGAGGACAGCGGCTTCAGCTATGTGTGGATTACTGACCACTACAACAACAGAAACGTCTATTCGATGCTGACAATTCTGGCGCTGAAAACCAGCAGCGTGAAGCTGGGTTCTGGCGTAACAAACCCCTACCACATCAACCCCGCAGTAACAGCTTCAGCCATCGCCACGATTAACGAGATAAGCAACGGCAGGGCTGTTCTCGGCATTGGAGCCGGAGACAAGGTTACATTCGACAGGATTGGCATAAGCTGGGAGAAGCCCCTCAGAAGGATGAGGGAGTCCGTGGAGATTATACGGGCTCTCCACTCGGGCAAGTCCGTCAAGTATGACGGGCAGATATTCAGGTTCAACGGAGCGAGGCTTGACTTCAAAGCTGGGGAGATACCAATCTATATCGGCGCTCAGGGGCCAAAGATGCTGGAGCTTGCTGCCGAGCTGGGAGATGGAGTACTGATAAACGCATCGCATCCGAAAGACTTTGAAGTGGCTAGAGAGAACATTGAAGCGGGTCTGAAGAAGGCTGGGGAGAAGGAGTTCGACGTCGTTGCATACGCATCGATGAGCGTTGACAAGGACAGGGACAAAGCCAGAAACTCCGCCAGAATCGTTGTTGCCTTCATCGTTGCCGGAAGCCCGGATGTGATTTTCGAGAGGCACGGAATAAGCATGGACGACGTTGCGAAAGTCAGGGAGGCTTTGAACAACGCCTTCACCAAGGGCGACTGGGGCGGCGTTGCCAAGTCGGTGACGGACGAGATGATAGACACCTTCAGCATCAGCGGCACGCCTGATGACGTTGTGGAGAGAATCAACGAGCTTTCAAAGGCGGGAGTTACCCAGGTCGTTGCCGGCTCTCCGATTGGCCCGGACAAGAAGAAGTCCATCCAGCTGATTGGTAAGGAGATAATTCCAAAGTTCTGAATTCAAAATTTTTATTTCCAGCTTCTGACCTCTTTTTATGCTGGAGCTCAGGGGCTGGAGAGTTCAGGAAAACTGGGAGCAGTACAGAACTGAGAAGCTCCAGAGTTTTAAAAAGAGTATCCACCAAATTGACCCTGAAATCCTGCCGCTTCTGAGTTTGATAAATTCATTCCCGGATTTCGTCACTCTTTCAAGCTGTTCTGGAAGGATTGCGGTAATGGACATGCCCGACTTCGGGAATAAGGCAGAGAGCGTTTTTCTCGGAAAGTGGCATGGCGATGTTGAGCTGAAAGAAGTCTGGGAGGCTGTACGAAAGGGTAAAAGAGTTACGTGGTTCATGATGCACCCTCCGATTCTGCACGTGGCTTGCAGAGATGCGCAGAAAGCAGAAGTGTTCATTAATGCTGCCAGAAAAGCTGGATTCAGGAGGGCAGGCGTCATATCTCCTTCAAGAAACATAGTCGAGATATTCTCTCCGGAAAGAATGGAGCTGGTGGTGGCGGTGAATGGAGAACCCGTTGTTGATAAAGATTCGCTGAAGATACAGCTGGAATTTGCAACTGAAAAGCTCAAAAGGAGCAGAACCAGGCTTCTAAGGCTTGAGAATGAGCTGGAGAAGCTGTTGAAAGTTAAGGCTATAGGACAGCTTTGATGGCTTCAACGTCGGCATCGACCTCAACGGGCTTTCCGCACACCTTTATCACCTCTTCAGGGTCTTTCAGGAGGTGTCCGGTGGTTATGCAGACAACCCTTTCCCCTTTCAGCTCTCCTTCTCTGCTGAGCTTGATTAAACCAGCCACGCTTGCGGCACTGGCTGGCTCAACCCCTATCCCTTCCTTCGCTGCCAGAAGCTTCTGAGCCTCAACTATCTCGTCATCCCTCACCTGAACTGCCATGCCCTCCGACTCGTAAATTGCCCTCAGAGCCTTTCTGGCGTTGACCGGCTGGCCAATCCTTATGGCGGTTGCAACCGTCTCTGGATTTTCTACGGGCTCGATCTCCCTTCTTCCCTTAACAAATGCTCTAAAGATGGGGTTGGCTCCTTCAGCCTGCACCCCTATCATCCTGGGCACGTCGTCAATCAGTCCGAGCTCTCTCAGCTCCACGAACCCCTTGTAAATGGCAGAAATATTTCCCGCATTTCCCACAGGGAGTATTACGGCGTCAGGAACGCCAAGAGCATCAACAATCTCAAATGCTATGGTTTTCTGGCCTTCGAGACGGAAAGGATTGACAGAGTTCAGCAGGTAGAAGCCCTTCTCCTCGCACACCTGCCTTACAAGCGTCAGGGCCTCATCAAAATTTCCCCTTATCGAAATCACTTTGGCACCGTGCATCAAAGCCTGAGCAACCTTCCCCAGAGCCACCTTTCCGGCAGGAAGGAGGACATATGCTTTAATTCCGGCTCTTGCAGCATACATTGCCATACTTGCAGATGTGTTGCCTGTAGAGGCGCAGGCAACCGCTTTTCTGCCTATTTCAATTGCCTTGGTGACTCCTACAGTCATTCCGCGATCCTTGAAGGAGCCAGAGGGGTTCATGCCCTCGTGCTTGACGTAAACATCGCAACCTGAAGTGTCCGAGATGTGCCTCACTCTGTAAAGGGGGGTTCCCCCCTCATTCAGAGAAATGGGGCTGATCTTGACAGGAAGAAGCGAACGGTATTTCCATACAGAAAGGTTGTTACCATCAAGTGAGAAGTCAATTTCATCAGCGTTTAGAGAGAACTGAACTTCTAAGAGCCCGCTACAACGTGGGCAGGTATAGATGTAATCACTTTCGTAATAGCTGTTGCAGTCAATGCACCTCAGGAGGTACTCCATGGCTGGCGGACTCCTGATTAATATTTAATGTTATTGGATTTAAATGTTGTTGGAGTTGAATCACCCTTTGCTAACAAACACTTCACTTACAGTTAAAGTGTTGTTATTGGCATTGTTCTCTGGGTCGAAATCTGTTTTCCCGACGATTTTTGGCTCTTCCCTGTCCTGTTACCTCTCGATCTCACAGAGCACGCTCTGTCGAGATACGTAAACAGAAAACGAGGCACTCATATCTCTTCGTAGAACCTCTGTATTATCTCCTTATCGAGTACAAGCTCTTTGTCCTTTATTACCTGTCTTTCCAGCTTGTTCAGGGTCGCATGAACTGCAAACTCCACACCCCAAGATTCACCAGTAACAAAGAAATCTCCATGATTGCTTCTCAACCTCATCCTCACGTGAATGAGTGGTATCTCCCTGTAGTACCGCTTGAGCTTCTTTACATAAACAAACAGATGGGCCCTCCCAAGAGAACCTTTAAATTTCCTCAAAAACCTGTTTAATTCGTCAAGGAGCTTTTCTATTTCAGAATGATCCAAAACCACACCCTTTGTGATAATCTGCACATCATACTCTTTTGGAATGGTTTTCTTCAAGTAATATTCGAGAAAGTCTTTCTTCACCACTATTCCCTCAGGAACATCACCCCGTGCAACCACGAGGCTTGACACATCATTCTCAATCATCAGGTCGATGGCCTTGGCGATAGTATCATTCCTCTCAACTGTTATGACCGGATAACTCATTATCCCCTCAACCATTATTGATAGCGTTTTTTCTTTTTCCTTCATGCTCAAATACCCAAGCCTATCATCTTTCCCCAGAGACACGACCCTATCTATTATATCCTTGCCTGTAATGATTCCGGCAACTTTGTTTTCGTCATCAACCACAACAACTCTGCTAATGCCGTGATTTCTCATAGTAGCCAGAGCTCTGGATACCCCGTCGTAAATCTTCACAGTTATAACTTCGGGGTTCATAGCATCACCAATCTTAACATTTTCAAATTCTTGTTTTATTTTTCGTATAAAATCATTAATGTGAACAACTCCAAGCCCCCCGTTGAGCTTTACAAGAACAAATGGCGTGGAATCCTCTATAAACCTTCTCGCCACATTCTCTGGTGTTAGCTCATTGAGGTGGATTATGCCAGTTTTCGCGAGGAAACTCTTGATTTTCGTTTCATCTGGACTTGTCATTAGGCTACCTCGGATCAAGTCCTTTTCTCTTACAACACCAATGATTTCACCGTCTTCTTCAACCAATAGGGCTCTTTCATGTTTGGACTCGCTTAACATTGGAATAACCTTTGAAATGGCTTCATCCGCGTTGATAGTATAATAATCTTTCCTGATCAGCTCTTTTAAGTCCTCAAGACTTATCTTATTCTGCCCCATCATAATTTATAATATACATCACAAAGTATAAAGAATTAACTGCAAACTTGAGGATAAGAACACAGGCTTCATACCAACTCCCAATAAAAATGAGCTGCGAGGAGATTGGCGCTTCCGGCGGGGTAGATGGCGTACAGCCGACTGCCCATCAGCACAGAATAAAAATGGAATTTAGTATAAAGGTTATTTTTTGGGAGGCCAGTTCTGCTCCAGCCATCCTTTAATCCTTCCCGAGTCCATGGGGCCAACGAGGACGTTCCAGCCGGTCTCATCTTCAATGGCACCCTGAAGCCTGGCGGCAAGTCCCGGAATCACCAGATACCTGTGGTTCACCTTGTCTGCGATGCCCGTCTCCTCAATCAAATCCTTCACCTTCGCTGCCGTGAACTGCCCGCCTGCGACGCTGACCTCGACGCCAAGACCCTCTGTGTTCAGAACCAGCAACCAGCACTTGATGTTGGCACTCGTTAAATCGCTCTCAACGGTGTAGTATGTGAGAGCGAAGTTGGTGGTGATGAAGACCGGGTCATCTGGAGATGGGCTGTTTATCTCCTTAAGCCCCGCCTCCACCTGAACAGGCGTACGCGGGTCGGTGTAGATGTTGTATCGAAGCGTAACGGTTGGCATCAGCGTGTAGGGCTCGAGGCTGTGGAATATCATGACGTCGCCGTACTTCACGACGAAGAGGCTGCCTATGACAGTTTCCCAGTATGCCTTGGTGACATCATCTGCATCTATCGTCCAGGCTACGAGGGGCGTTACCATTATCGGGTAGGCAACGTCCTTGTCCTCCCCAAGAATTGCGGTTCTCCTGAGCTGCACAACTCTTTCGTACGTGCTCTTCAATCCCTCTCCAAGCGGCTCCGTAACGGGATCGAGAACTATGTCGCTGACGCCTGCGTTTTTGAACGTCACAGCCATGCTCTTCAGGAGGTTCAAGTCCTTTGCCCTCAAAGTGACAGGTACGTTGAACTCCAGGGCAAGCTCCAGGAACTCCTTCCAGTTTGCCTCAGTTGCAGCATATATGAGGGGTCTGTAAGAAGCTACTTCTTCCAGAGCGGCCCTCATGCAGTCAGCGTTGAGAGCCACGAGTATCATTGGCTTTCCATAGCCGGCAACCTTCTTTGCCACGCTCCTGAACTTCTCCGGGTCGTTAGATGTGCACCTCACTGCTATGCCGTCAAGAGTCAGGTAGTCGCCAACATAGAACTTCTTCCACTCCACAACCCTGCCACATCTCTCGTCGAGCTCTCTCTCATCCATCGTGTCCCAGACATCGTAGAAGAATGCAGTGGGGTTGAAGAACGTGAGCTCGTGCCTGTGGAGGACGTCTTCGCCACCAATCTTGATGGCGCTGTCACCGACGCCGATGATTACCTCTGCAATTTCTGGCGAGGTGAGCTTTATCAGCTCTTCCAGCTTCTTCTTAAGCTTCGGGTCTTTCTCCGACTCCTTCACAAGCGGTGGGCAGTCCGTTGGCTTCACACCCCTGTCTATGATGTGGGCGGCGAAGCTCATGCAGGTATCGAACCCGCACTCGCCGCAGTTGGTCTGGGGAAGGAACTTGTAAACCTCGAGTGGACTCTTTACCTTCATTCTTCACCCCTCCATGGTGATCCATGCTCCCGGATCGACGGCTTCTCCTTCCACCTTTCCGCCCAGAGTGTACATGATCTCTTTCAGGACTGCAACAGCTCCCGGATGCATCATCATGAAGAGGTCAACTCCAGCCAGAGCCAGGGTGAGCCCGGTGACGATCTCCCAGATCGGCCCTCTCAGCTCCCTCGGTCCCCACGGGGAATCGTCTTCGATGGGCGATTCAGTCATCCAGGCCTCTCTTGCACCCCACGCGTTGGTTGTACCGCTGGACATGGGGAATGCGAGGTCGCTATCTCCTCTGAGACCGCTGATCCTGATTCTCTCCATGTTCGTGTAGGCGTAATCCAGACCGTAACCAAGTGCTGCTGTCGTTGGGTCCATGACGAGGCTTTCAGGGGGGATGCCCACTCTCTTGAGCAGGTACCTGTTCAGGGTCTTCTGGTTGTTTATGTCCATCTGGGTCCAGCTCAGGATGACGTGTCCGTATTTCTTAGCAGCGTTGCCTATGCGCTCCCAGTCCATGTCCAGGGTTGCGCTTGCCAGCATTATGCGCTCTCCCTCAGCAACCTCGGCAGCCTTTTCCAGAACCTCCGGGTCTTTCTCCTTGTTACCGCTTCCTCCAACGATAATCGGCACCTTGACAGCCTGCAGAACGTCCTCGAGAACCTTGACAGCTTCACTTGCTGGCGTGTCCTCAAGCATCGGGTCTGTGCTTATCAGGTGGAGCGTGACCAGATCAGCATTGAATTCCTTGACAGCCTTCTTTGCCCACTCCGCCGGGTCGTCAAGAACATCCTGGTAATGCTCCCTCACAGCCTTCGCAAGCATGGGGCGGCGGTCGAAGATGTCGATGGCGATGACAGGCAGGTGGGGCATTTCGGCGTCGAAGAGATAGAATGGCAGGCTCCTCTCCCCACCTATCGTCACCGTGACCTCCCTCGTACCGCCATCTGCCCTGGTGGCACCGAGAGTAACCTCCTGGATTACTCCAGTGTACTCGGCTTTGTACGCCTCGAACCTCGCCTCAACGAGCTTTTCTGGAATCTGGAATTTTGGTACTTCCACTGTCGGAGCTTCGGCTGGCGCAGCTGGAGCAGCGGGTGCAGCCGCCTGAGGAGCGAACGGCGTTGGCACCCCAAGGGCAGCAGACAGTCTCTGCAGGTAGCTCAAAGCCATGTTTGTGTGGTACAGAAAGTTGCCAAACTCCTGAATCAAATTGACGTACTGAGACAGGGCAACTATGGCATTGATTGTGTTTACATCTATTCCTGCACCGGGTTCGATCTCAATTTCGAGGTCGCCTTCGATTCTGACTCCTTCGAGTTCTTCAACGTTATATTTCTTGAGTAAGTTAAAAAACTCCTCAAGGGTGAGCTTATCTGTCATTTACACACCTCCTCTCCCTTCCAACATTAGGTCTTTTAATCTTGCCTGCTTGGCCTCCCGATTACCTGGCAGGTGCATCGGCAAGGTGTACCAGCACATCCACAATATTCCATACCTTTTTGGCGTACTCGGAATTTTCAGGTAGATTTACTACGGGCTCTCCTTTGAGGTCGAGCTCGGCTATCTTTTCATCGTAAGGTAGCAGTTCGAGAAGCTTAAGCCCTTCCTCCTCAGAAAACCTCCTTATGGCTTCCTCAGCCTCAGTGCTGGTTATCCTGTTACCAACGAGAAATATGTCCTTGAAGCCCATATTCAGCTCTTTGCTGAGCTCCTTTATTCTCTTTGCAGTTGCTAGACCCTTCTGTGACATGTCTGTGACCACTATGATATAATCTGCCCCGCTGATTGTTCCCCTGCTGAAGTGTTCCAAACCGGCTTCGCTGTCTATAATGACAACATCGTAATGCCTCATAAGTTTCTTCAGCACGCCTTTAAGCAGGTTGTTGGTGTAGCAGTAGCACCCCTCGCCTTCGGGCCTGCCCATAACCAGCAAATCGAAGCTGTCGCACTCGCATATGGCTTCGCCGTAAATCTTGCCTTCCAGCCACTGCTCCTTGTTTGCTGTCCCCATCTCGTCTCTGCTTACCTGAAAAACCTCCCTGATCTCTCCTAAGGTTTTCGTCACCTCATCTGCGACACCTAACGCATCAGGCAGGTTGCTGTCGGGATCAGCGTCAACTGCAAGGAGGTTCAGTCCCCGCTTCGAAATAAAATGGATGAGGAGTGCTGAAATCACCGTTTTTCCGGTTCCTCCCTTGCCGGTCACCGCCACGACTACCATCAGTATCTACTCCTCACTCCTCAATTATAAGCTCGCTGACGTGAATTGTAGCGCCTTTAAGGGTGATTTTCAACTGTTTAGCTTCTTGCTGCTTCTGCTGCTTCTCCTCGCCCATTATTTCCCACCCTTCTTTTCCTTCTCGCCCTTCACTATGACCTTGTCGATGACTATCTTTGCGTCCTTGATTATCAGCTTGATGCCTGCCGGAGCTGCCTGCGGAGCGGGAAGCTGTACCTGTGGCATCGGAAGCTGGAACTGGAATGGCTGCATGGCTGGCTGCATGGGCTGCATTGCTGGCTGTACCGGCTGAACCGCCTGAGGCTGGGCAGCAGGAGCCTCTGCAACTTCCTCCACGACCTCCTCAACCTCCTCCTCTTCTTCCTCTTTCCAGCCATCTGTGATCTTCTTCCCGTCGACAGGCCTGACGACACCCGTAACAACGGGATGCTCCACCTTCTTCAGGAACTCCCTGAGCTCGTCAAGCGTTTTGGCGTCCTCTTCCGTCGCAATCTTGTCCCTCACGTCATCAGGTATGTACTTGGCAACCCTCTCCTTCAGCTCCTTCGGCATCCAGACGGTCCTGTACCAGCCGCCATCGGCCTGTATGAACTTCTTGCTCCTGAAGTAGCTTATACCGACGCCCAGGAATCCTATAATCTGCTTACCGCCGCCAGTCTGGCCTGCCATTGTTGAGAAAGTAAGGCCGTTGGGAGCTGGCTCAGCGTAGCCTCTGTGGACCCAGCCTATGCCGTCGACCTCTGGCATGTAGAAGCCAATCACCTCAAAGCATCCGCAGCTGGTGTGCGGGTACTCGAAGAAGCTGTGGAGCTTTATCCTGTCGTACTCTCCACCGCTCTCCTCCTTGGCAAACTCGTTGACTCCGCTGTATTCGCCGCCTATCGGGTCGATGAGCTCGCCCCTCGGAATTGCCTTGTTGGGCCCCTCCGGATCGACTCTTGCTGCAGCCCTGCCATCGAACCAGGTTATGGCCCCGCAAAGCGATGGCCTGTCTGGACTTATGACGCAGACGTTGGTTGGGGCGAAGCTCTGGCAGAGGGTGCAGGAGTAGAACTCCTCAACGTCTTCATCGTGCAGAGCCTCGACACGGGCATCCCTCTCCTCGTAGATGGGCATCGCAATCTCTTTGAGCAACTTATCGACTAGCTCGGCGTCGGTGATGTAGACAGCCTCGATCTTCTCAATGAAGGGCATCTCGTTCTTGAAGAGCATCATCGTAGCCTTTGCAATCTGTATCAGGCTGTTGAGGCCCTTCTTGACGGTGCCCTTGCTTATCCTGATCCAGATGTCGTAGCGCTGGTTGAGGTGCATGTAGCCCTCAAGGTAGTTCTGGAAGTCGTGGTTTCTCCTTTCGATGACTGGCTCCAGGTCGTTGTCAACCTGCTCGCCGGCAACGTAGTAGATCATCGCATATGGATACGCTTTGCCCTCCTCCATCTCATCAAGGTCAGGCCCGACAAGCGTAACCTTCATGTCCTCTACCTGCTCTTCTGGCAGCGCTATAACGAGCTCGAAGCCCGGCTGTGAAGTGCCTCCAAGCTCAACGTGCATGTCTCCTTTCCTTACCCTCTCACCCTCGTACATGGGTGAGATGTCGAACGGGAACTCTGCCTCTTCACCAACGCTCTCCTTCTTCTTTACTCCTTCCGGAATCTGGATTTTCTTCCTTTCGACCAAGCCCAACACCTCCTTTTAAAATTTAAAGTCCATTAACAACATCCTCAAGCATTCTGTAATGCATTTCCTTGTTGGCAGTCAGGTTTGTGAAGCTGAATCTGGCGTGGGGGTGGTAGAACTCGTCAAGGCTTATGGTTGTAATCTTAGAGAAGTGCTTCAGAGCTGACAGCATTCTCGACAGGTAGTACGGCAGGAAGCCCAGATACATCACCACATCGTAAGCTCCCTTTCCGTCGAAGCCCTTCCAGTCGGGGTCAAGCATGTACTGGGTTATCTGGTGCAGCGTGAACACTGCTGACTGCGGCTTCACTCCTTTCTCAATCAGAGGCTTGCTCGAACCGCCGGTTGCAATTATCGGTATCCCCTTCTCGTGGAATTTTACGGCGTATTCCACGAGCTTCTCGTCCTTCAGCAGCTGTCCTCCAGTGACGAGAACCGGGTGCTTCGCCTTCTTTACGAACCTCACGATGACCTCAGGCTTTACAGCCTGTGCCTCCCTGCTCACCTGAACATCCGCTACCTGATATCTCCTGGCTGCAGGATACTTCTCCTCCTTCTTCACCCTTTCAGTGGCCATTACCATCACCTCAAAAAGTTAATGAATTTACTTACCCTTGGTGTACTTCTCATAAACCTCCTCAACCAGCGTCGGGTTGAAGCCTGCGTCGTACGGCCTTATCGGCCCCTCTATTATCTTCTTCTTGCTCCAGTCGATCTTCCAGCCGTGCTCGCTTTCCAGGATGTGAAGCAGTTCGTCTTTCATCTTGAGAGGCAGGTCAGCTTCACTCCTCACGTAAATCGGCCAGTCGTCAGGCAGGGTGCCCATGTACTTCTGGCTGAGCTCAAGGTAGTGGGTCAGCTTTATCTGTCTGCCCATGCTGGTGTCGTTGGGCCTAATGCAGAGGCGGGCAAGCTGGACGATGGCTTCCTCCTTGGTCTCCACCGCCAGAAGCAGCGCATCTGGAGCTGGCTCTATGTTCATCTTCTGCCTCGTTTTGATGTCGTAGACCCACCACTTCTCCGGCTTCCAGGGCTTGCCGATGTAGGCGCGGCGATACTTCATGCCGTGCGGTCCTACGACGACAGGCACTCCGAGCCTGTTGAAGCCTGTTGCGATGCTGGCAGCCTTGTGGCTGTAGGGCCCCCAGCTGAAGCCGACTGCACCGACTCTGTTCAGAATGTAGTCGGCAATCTCAGCGTAGTTGCCCCTGAGCGGGCGCATTGCGAAGATGTTGGCAATCTTTATGCACGCTCCAGCAATGTGGCTGTTGGCAACGCAGCTTCCCATGTTGACCAAACCGCCCGCATCGAAGTTGCCCGGATACTTCTCGTAGAGGGTCTGTCCCTCCTCGTCCTTTATCATGCCCAGATCCATTGCGTGACAGCCGGATGTGACGACGATGTAACGGCGCTTGAGGAACTCCTCTAAGATTATCCTCAGGTCGCCCATCTCGTCAGGGAAGTTAACGCATCCCACTGCGGCGATGACGCCGGGTATCTGGCCGAAGACGATTGGCTGACCGACCTTCCTGATCTCTGTATCCTGAACCGGGCCTCTCCCAACCCTCGTCTTCCCCGTCTTTGCGTAGAGGTTGTTCAGGTTGCTGCGCATTATGACGTTGATTATGCGGATGTTCTTTGGACATACCTGCTCGCACTTCATGCAGGCAATGCACTGCTCTTCAAGCTTGGCGAGCTTGCTCACATCGCCGGTCTTCTGGGCGTGAGCCATCCCCTGATCAATGCGCAGATTGTGGGGGCAGGTGAAGACGCAGTTCATGCACTGGGTGCACTTGGCAATTTCATCCATGAACTCCTGCTCGCTCTCGAAGAACAGCTCACCCTTCTTCTTTTTCTCAAACACGGCTCTGGCAACCCTGACGGCTACCTCACCGATCTTGACCGGGTCAGTCAGAAAGACTCCCGCCAGCTTGCCCGTTACCAGCGCTTCAGTTATCTTGTCCACATCCCAGTCGTCCACCTCGGGAAGCCCTCTTACGGCTGCATCGCTCGTTGCTATAAGCGGAATGCCCATCGCCTTACAGGCTTCGAGCAGATCAGCCCTGATGCACTGCTCGTCACTCACAATGATGTCTGGCAGCCCGGCTCTGATTACGCGGAGCTGGTAGCTTATCGGCCCGAATATCTTTGCCTTTGCGTTGTACCTTGTCATGTCGTGGGACGTGCAGCAGAGGCCGGCGAGCTCAAACTGCTCACTCAGCCCGTGCTCTTCCAGATAATCTGCAATGGGTCTGGCGTACATCACGTTGTGACCTACAACAACGATGACAGGCTTGCTTCTGTCAACAACGCCGAAGCCAGTATCGACAAGCGGCGTGTCGGGCTCAGCCTTCGGCAGGTTGTAGGCGACGATCTGAGCTATATCGGCAACTTCCATGCCCACATGGTCGCACATGCTCACGTGCATGGCCTTGCTCTCGTAATCCACCAGGCTCTCCTCATTCCCGATGTGGGTGGCGTGAAGAACCTTCACAATTTCCTTCTCAGCCCACTCAAGCGCCACTCTCAAATCTCCAAGTGTTTTGGGCTTAATGCCAACTATCGTCCTGATGTTCGGCGCCTCAACGTTGACGTCAGGGCCGAGGTCAATGGGCGTGTCCTCACCGAACTCCTCAATCAGGTGGTCGAGAAGATGCCTGGCGTGAGCAGTGTGGGCAGCAGCACCGATGCAGCACGCTATCGTGACAAGTCTCGCCTTGGCGGTTTTGAGGTCAATACCGCATGCGCCGCGCTTGTTGGCAGACAGATCGCATGGGCCCATGGTACAGAGGTTGCAGAAATCCTGTACAGGCGCATAGAAGGGCTCGTAGCGCTCAAGAAGCTTGTGATCCCACTTTCTAAGCTCCATTATACCTGGTTTTGGTGTAGGTCCAGCTTCTTCCCACTCCTCCTCTTCCTCTATAACTCTTCCTATTCTGATGCTCACATTCCTAACATCATCCAGAACAAAAACTCCCTCTCTCAGCTCAAAAGCCATCCACACACCTCCACACTATTAATCCTATCCTTTTCTTCCATTTGTATATACCCTTTTCTCTCTAATGATTTCTTTTTCAAATTTTTAACCTCCCTTAATTTCAATAACCAAACTACCCTGATTTTATTAGTTCAATGATTTCGGAGGGTGCCGTTACACTTCCGTCCGCGATTTCAATTGTGACGGTAAATCTCTTGAAGGAATCGAAGTCAGCCAGATAGTTTGCATATATGCTGTTGGGCATCATGGCCCCCTCTGCAGGGGCAGTATCGCTGTAAACCACTCTGAGGTTGACACTCCTGCCACTCCTGGTCACCTTGACTATCTCTCCCTCTCTCAGAGCGTTCTTCCTGCCGAACTCTTCGGTGACGTAGAGCACTGCACTTTTCTTGATGAATTCTTCCGACAGCTTCCCCCTGTCCGCTGCTTCAACCTGGAAGCCATCCCTCGCCACAACCACCTCCGTTTCTATTTTTCTTATGAACCTGGAGAACTTCAACCCCATCAAACCGCCTCCATGAGGCTCGAAATTATGGTAACGTCATTCGGCTCCCTTTTTTCCAGCGGTGTGAGCTCAACCCTTACACCATCAATCCGTACCATGGTTCCCCCTGCTTCCAGGCCCGAAATTGCCGATGGAAGAACGACATCGGCCACTTCTGCTGTCAGGGAGTGTCTGGGGTCGACGAGTATTGTTTTGACGTCCTTCAGCCTCTTTGCCACATCGAAGGGAAGGGAATTCACGGGGTCGGTTCCCACGATGAGGGCAGCATCCACTTCACCATCCTGAAGCAGCCTCGGAAAGGCATACTTTTCTCCAGCCTCGCCATCTCTGAAGCTGTAGCGATTTACGCATCCAGCTTTTTCGAACATGAGCTGGTTGAAGCCCCGCATGTTGGGGTGGCAGCCCGCCGGAATGAAGTACAGGTTCGTGACCTCGTTAACCTTTCTCACGAACTCCAGGAACTGCTGATAATCACCTCTCAGACCGTATTTCAGCCCGAGACCACCGATGATCACATTGAAGTCAGCCTTCTGCATTTCCTTCACAATTCTGACCGCATCCCTGGCGTATTTCTCAGGGGCTCTGCCATCCAGCACCTTCAGAAAGGCTTCGATGAGTTCCAGATCGTCCCTCACCTCTATGAAACGGGCATTTTTCTTTGCCAGCTTTGCCGTGTGGGAGCGCCTGACATCAACCACAACCAGAAAGCGATCCTCCTCGTAACCCCTCTGCCTTTTTCCACCTCTCGGATAGTACGTGAAGCGGGACATGTGCCGGGAAAGGCTGTGGTAAACGTCTGTTCCCCAGTAGAATATCACGTAGGCATTGTTTCTGACTTCATCGAGAGTTGTGGTCGGCAGCTCCTCTTTGAGAATGAGTTCAACGAAGTCTCCCAGGCAGAAGGACGAGTTGTCGTCAATGTAAGCTCCTTTCCTTTCGGCCAGCTCTACGGCCTTTTGCTGAGCCTCAACCGTCGTCGTATCCAGCCCGTACACCGCAAGCTTATCTGAACTGCCAACTATGTCGCTGGCAGCATCCAGTGCCCTGTCAAAATCCACCACTTCTCCATCCACCATCGGCCTGGCCCTTCCCCTATTGACGAACCTTATTAACCCGGCACCCCTCCTGCAGGCATTCCTGATTCCTCCGTCCACGACGACGTCATCACACAGGCAGGAGCAGCCGGTGCAGATCATACTAACCCTCCAGGAATCTTATGGCGTCGCTTGGGCAGTTTTCCCTGCATGCAACGCATAAAATCCTGTTTTTTCCGTATCTCCTGCACTTCGTGACGTTGATTACCTTCAAAACTCCGTCTTCGAGCCTGAATATGGGATCCTCTATTGTCGGACCTGAGCCTGCAGCAGAGCCATAGGGGTCTTCCGCAGCGTGAACCGGGCATACGACAATGCAGTTTGCACAGCCGACGCATAAATCCTCTGTAACGATCAGGCCGGTTTCCGTTGCTTCTTTAAGCGGCTCAAGCATCTTCAAAAGCTCGTCTCTCTGTCTGGAGTATTTATCATCCTCAAAAAGCGGTGTGCACTCCTCAATATCTTTTTCGCGATTGATGACCTTGAAGGCGAAGCTCATGCAAGTGGGCTCCCCACATTTCTTGCAGTTTGTTTTCGGGAGGAGCTTGTAAACTTCCATGGGGGTAATGGGCATAGCATCGCCTCGACGGTGTAATAATTTAAATTTTCGGTTTTTTTCGTTACAGTCTCAACTCTCCATTTGTATTATTTTTAATATAATCAGTGTTACTAAGTTTTACTCAGTTGACAACTATTAACACCACGCCTACATCGACATTCGACATACACCATTTTTTTATACCGATTCACCAACTTTTCTTCATGGAGCTGGAAATAGGCGGGAGAACTTTTTCGGCCGAGATAAGGTGGGCCTCCAATCTTAAACCCGTCCTCGCTTTTCCTGAAGCCCTAGATAGCGATTTCCCTGCATATTACATGTTCAGGAATGTGTTTTACAGCACCTCAGATAAAAAAGTCATGGACGAGCTTGGGCTAAGATATGACTACACCATAATACCTCCCGCGAAGGTTGGAGGAGAGTTCATCAAAACCTTCGGCCACTACCATCCGAAAGCCAACGGAGTCAGCTTTCCTGAAATCTACGAAGTGCTGAAGGGCGAGGCTCTTTTCATACTCCAGAAGCCCGGAAAGGGTGATGACAGGGTGGAAGATGTGATTATAGTGAAGGCCGGTGAAGGTGAAAAAGTCATTGTTCCCCCAGACTACGGACATGTGACGATAAACCCGACAAATAAGGAGCTCAGAACGGCAAACTGGGTTTACAACAGGTTTTCATCAATTTACGACCCGTACCGGAACAGCAGGGGAGCCTGCTATTACTACACAGAGGATGGATGGATTGAGAATCCAAACTACAGGGATGTGCCGGAAATCAGATTCGCAAAGCCAAGGAAGGTTCTGGGGCTGTCTAGGGGTGAGGAGATGTACGGATTGATTAAAGACCCGGAGAGGCTGATGTTTCTGGTTGAGCCTGAAAAATACATGAACGTGTTTGATGCCTTCAGCTTTGAGTGATTTCAATCTAAGAGGTCTCTGACTGCGGCGACAGGTGGCGTTTCCCGCTTGTGTCTGCTCTCCTCCACCATTTTAAGCACTTTTTTCACTTTTTCCGGTGATACGCCGGTGGACGTGGAAATCTGCTCTGCATCCATATTCCTGTCGAGAGCTTTCAGAACTGCATCCAGCTCTGAGTAGCTTATTCCCATCTCGCCCTCGTCGGTCTGCCCGCTCCACAGCCTGGCTGACGGCTTCTTCGTCACTATCCTTTCGGGAACTCCAAGATGTCTCGCCAGCTCCAGCACCTCGGTTTTGTACAGGTCTCCTATTGGCAGAAAGTCGACCCCTCCATCTCCGTATTTGGTGAAGTAGCCCACCATGAGCTCACTTCTGTTTCCTGTCCCTGCTACAAGCCTGCCGGTCTTGTTTGCGTGGTAGTAGTTGAGAATCATCCTGACTCTTGGCTTTATGTTCGCCGCAGCAATTGATTCCGAATCTCCAAAGGTGGAAAAGAATGGCTCAAGGAACGGGTTTATCTCGATAACCTTGCAATCGATCCCCTTGATTCTGCAAACCTCTCTGGCATCCTGCACGTCCTCTTCAGGGGTGACACCTTTTTCCGGCATGATTAGCGCCAGCACCCTGTCGCTGCCAAGAGCTTCGGCACAGAGAAAAGCAACGGTGGCGCTGTCAACCCCTCCGCTCACGCCGACAACGACGCCATCGGCTCCTGAACCCTCGACAAAATTCAGTATGAAAGACTTAATGCGCTCGGCTACCTTCTCCATATTTTCCCTCATACCTCGACACCCAGAAGCCAGATTAGTAAAGCTTTCTGAGCATGAAGCCTGTTCTCCGCCTGGTCTAAAATAGCAGACTGCTCCCCGTCCATGACCTCATCTGTTATCTCCTCACCCCTGTGGGCGGGTAAGCAGTGCAGGACGATTGCGTCCTCATCTGCATGGGACAGAAGCCGGGAGTTTACCTGATAGGGTCTGAATACTCTAAGCCTCTCCTCCCTCTCGCTCTCCTGCCCCATTGACGCCCAGACGTCCGTGTATATTACGTCGGCTCCTTTAACGGCTTCAACGGGGTCGTGCATCAATCTGATTCCAGGGTTGCGGGCCAGTGCTTTTTCCACAATCTGCCCATCAGGCTCGTAGCCTTCGGGAGTTGCCACCCTCAGCTCGAATCCGAGGATTGATGCTGCAAGGATGAGGGAGTTGCACACGTTGTTGCCGTCGCCAACCCAGGCAACCACTGCGTCGAGCCCCTTCCTCTCCCTTACAGTCTGCAGGTCTGCGAGAGTCTGGCACGGGTGTTCGAGGTTGCTCAGGCCGTTGATTACTGGAATCTCGGAATGTCTGGCGAATTCGACGACGGTCTCGTGCCTCCTGACCCTCATCATAACCGCATGGACGTAGCGGGACATAACCCTAGCAGTGTCCTTGATGGCCTCACCCCTCCCAAGCTGCAGGTCGTTCCAGTTCAGGTAGAGAGCATTACCGCCAGCTTCGCACATTGCAACTTCAAAGCTAACTCTGGTTCTGGTAGATGGAAGCTCGAAAATCATTGCCAGGCTTCTGCTCTTTAAATACTCCCTGAAAATACCTTTTTTCCGCTCTTCCTTCAGCTTATCTGCCAGATCAAGCAGGTAAATGATTTCATCTCTGCTCAGGTCTGAAATGGATACAAGATGTCTCATAACAACCTGAAGAAGAAATCACGATATTATTTATATTTAACGATTTAATGGCAGCTAATGGAGGGCCACTATCGCTCCACAGGCGAGCTGAAGTGGGTTTCAGCCCGGGTAGATCTGGTCTTCGGCCACAACTCGAGCTGCACGCGCAGGCAGAGTTTTATGCTCAGGATTGCAGTGGGGAAAAGTTCGTGCAGGAGGAACCGTTCACGAAAAACTTTTAAGACAAATAGCGTACAATGCTCCAAAGATAACAGTCACAGACCCGGCTCAGGCTGTAAGAGAACTGGCAGACATCTCAAACGATTACAGAAGTGAACCGGACAGAAATATGGCTGAAGTTCCACAAGGGCTGATCGTTGTGGATGAAGAAAAAATGAAGCAGGTAACTCAGGAACTCGTTAGAATTACGGCAGGATACGTGAAAGAGCTCATATAGTACTACAACGAGAACGCATATAACGTTCCACTGGGGGTCAGCAAATGAGCAGAAGAGCTAAAATACTACTATTCCTGCTTCTGGTCTTTTTCGCTGGCTTCATCTTCTCATCGATGACGCTCGCCTTCATAAATCTGCCAGCGGAATATCACTATACCTTCCTCTACTACGAAGGCGACAAGCCAAAGAACCTCACGCTCATCTTACCGATTCCGTATATAAGCGGAAAACCTGTAATAAAAGTTAGGTCTTCGCCGGGTGTAAACGTTAGCGTGGTCGAAACTCGATACGGGGAGATGCTTAAGGTTGAAGCTGAGAACGCCGACTGGGTCACCGTTGCCAGCTTCATCAGTAACGAGAGAACTATTGACGTGGTGAATTCCAATATAACGCTCCTACCTACACTCGAAAGAAAGCTCGTGTCTAAGACTGAGAACGACAGAGGAGTTTCGATAGTTTACAAGATAACGGTTCCGGTTTACGCAGAATTCGAAGGCAACTCCACAATACTCGTGCGATTTGACGTGCGTTCCGGCTTTCATGCTTTGCCTTTCTTCTTCATCTACACGCTTCCCTGGGAGCCGAGGTACGGATGGAAGGCCTACACCGGACACAAGATCGTCGAGTTCAAAATAAACTCAAAGGGCTGGCAGGTTGTTGAAGGGGAAGAGAGAGTCAGTATCCGATTTCAGTGATTATGGGCAGATATAAAGTTTGATTACAAGTTAATGGAGGTTGCTAAATGAACACCGAAACTCTGCTGCTAATAGCCGGTTACAGCCTGTTTATAGCGTTCT
>CAZHKD010000016.1:0-1638 GCA_964533255.1 uncultured archaeon
ACCATGCTGCTGTGGTGGCGGAGATCGTGGGAGAAAATGGAAAGGTCGTTTCGGTTGAAAGAGTTCCTGAGCTGGCAGAGGAGGCAAGAAGGATTCTGGAGGAGCTGAACTACACAAATGTTATGGTGGTTGTTGGAGACGGTAGCGAGGGTTACGAGCCTGAAGCGCCCTACGACAGGATATACGTTACCGCCGCAGCCCCAGACATCCCGGAACCCCTGCTGGAGCAGCTCAAAACTGGTGGCAGGATGGTGATACCGGTGGGCTATGACATGCAGTATTTGTACATTGTTGAAAAGCAGGAGGACGGGATAAAAAAGGACATATGGGGTGCGGTGAGGTTCGTACCTCTAGTCGGGAAATACGGGTTTCAGGATTGAGCTCTCGTCCTTAGATGCTGGCAGTAACCGCTTATCCCCTGACCTCCAGCTTTTCTGGATTGTGTATGATGGTGAGGCAGAGGGCAATCAGTCTGTCGAAGTGTGGCAGCTCCTCATCGCACTGGAAGCACCCTTCTTTTCCGTCGATGAACAGCTTTAGCGTTTCGACTTCAATTCTGTAGGTCTTTCCTCTCGACTTTAGTGTGATGTATCCATTTTCAGGCCTTGGTAACAGGCCGGTGTCCACAAGCTCCCTGAAAAGCAGCTCCGCTTTACCTTCTGGCGAGTCAAAATAGAGGGTTAGAATTTCCTCCTCGGTTACTCCAATCTCATCAAGCCACTCATCACCCTTTATCCTGTGGTCTCTGAAAAGGATATCCAGTTTGATGAGCTTGTCCCGACTAAGCAGCCTGTATAACGGGATTACCCTTCTGTAACCGTCAGTTTCCTGAAGACAGATGTATACTTCCTCCGTCGGGTACCCCCGCAGATTTACGCACCTGATCTCCATGGTCTACATGCTTATCCACTGAACCCTTTCCACGGAACCCCTCAGCCACCCTTTATTGCAGGGATCAGCAGCACCTTGTCCGAGTCCCTGACCTTGCTCACGTCCTCGATTCTTATGCTCCGCCCCTCTTCTGTAACTGCAATTCCTCCTCTCGTCAGGTGCCTCAGGATCTCCTCAACCGCCGTTGCGTGAGGCACCTCCACCTCGGTATGACCTCCGCTGCCAAGCCTCTTAAGGAGGACCATATTAGGTAGTGGAAGGAACAGGATAAAAAATTAACGGTAAATCGTGATAATTTTGGGTGAGAAATATTAATTGGAGATATTTAAGGAGCAAAGAAATCGGAAAACTAAAGGAGCTCGATCTCAACCTCTTCAATGCCACTTCTGTAGATAAATGCCTTTATTCCGTCAATCCCCACAATAACCCACGGAAGCCCCGTCTGCTTCAGACCCTCGAGGTCAAAGGCCGACGGTCTGGCGTTTCCGGCAGGGTGGGTGTGAAAGACCGCAACGACGTCCATACCCTTTCGTTCTGCATCCATCCATGCTTTATACAGCCCTTCAGGACTCATCTCGAAGAGAAAGGGGCTTTCTGCAATGTTTTCTATTTCAACAACCTCCTTAACGGTTATAACGTCGTCCTCCCTTATCCCGATCAGGACGCCGCACCTCTCGTGGGTCTGCAGCATGGAAACCTCTTCCTTCTCATCCCTGACGGGGACGAACTCCCTTAGGCTGGCAGGAA
>CAZHKD010000016.1:1738-22440 GCA_964533255.1 uncultured archaeon
GAAACCTCTTCCTTCTCATCCCTGACGGGGACGAACTCCCTTAGGCTGGCAGGAACTCTGATTTTCATTCGATCACCCTTGCTGTTTCATTTCACACGGGGGTTTAAATAATTCATTTTGAGTTCCTGCGATAACCTTATTTTTCTCCCGAACAACCAGCTTCATGCTCACCTTCATCGGTTTGGGGCTCTATGACGAAAAGGATATTTCTGTGAAGGGGTATGAAAAAGTAAAGGAAGCTGATGAAGTTTACATCGAGTTCTACACCTCCAGACTCGTTGGAACAACGAAAGAGAGGATTGAGGAGTTCTTTGGCAGGGAAATTGTGGAGCTGAAGAGGGAAGATTTGGAGGACAGAAGCGGGGAGCTGGTGGAAAGGGCCAGGGATAGAGACGTTGTGCTCCTCATACCCGGAGACGTGGCCGTTGCAACCACCCACTCCTCCATAATGCTGGAAGCGAAGCAGAAAGGTGTTGACGTCAGGCTCATCCATGGAGCAAGCATAGTCTCAGCAGTTTGCGGTCTCACCGGACTTCACAACTACAGGTTCGGGAAATCTGCCACCGTCGCTTATCCTTACGGGGAGACAGTCTCCAGAACTCCCATCAGGGTCATACTGGACAACTGGAGCATCAACGCCCATACGCTGCTCTACCTTGACCTGCACCCCGAGCCCATGACCATTGCGAGGGCTGTGGAGATTCTGAAGAAGGCTGATGATGGCGTGCTTGAAGGAGCTTATGCCGTTGGCATTGCCAGGGCAGGCAGCGAAAGGCCCGTTGTAAGATGCGACAGGCTGTACAAGCTGCCAGAACACGATTTCGGTGAGCCCCTCCACATAATGGTGGTGCTGGCGAAGAAGCTTCACATAACCGAGTACGAGTTTCTCTCAGCCTTTGCAGGCGCTCCTGATGAGCTTTCGTCTTTGGTGGAGTGATCAGAAAAATTCCGGAAGTCTGAGTAGAAACAGTTTTTAACATGACACGAGAGGGGTTCAAAATGAAAGGCGTCGTGGGGAGAATCTACGGTGAGGCATCATCAACGGAATTCACCTTTTTCATTTTCAATCCAAGGGAAGTGAAGAGAACGGACTACGTTAAGGTGTGGAACGACATAGAGGGCTGGGTCGTGGCACAGGTGGTTGATGTAAGGGCAACCTCCGAAAGCGTTGCGGAGGGCAGGAACGTTGAGAAGGAGGTTTACGTGGGGAAGGCAGTCGTTATAGGTAAGCGAGACGAGAACGGGGTTTTGAGAACTCCAAAGACTCCATTTGTCCCGGGTGAGAACGTCTTCAAGGCTGAGGAAGAGCTGATAATCGACGTGCTCGGTCTGGAAAGAGAGGGTGTGTACATAGGATTGCTGGAGGACCACGACATAAGGGTGAGGCTCGACACCAACTCCCTCGTCCAGAAACACTGCTGCATTCTTGCCAAAACGGGAAGCGGGAAGAGCTACACTGCCGGCGTAATAATGGAGGAGCTGATGGAGAAAGACGTCCCTCTGCTCATCATAGACCCCCATGGCGAGTACGCAACCATGAAGGAGCCCAACCGGAATAAAGACGAGCTTGAGAAGATGGAGCTGTTCGGAATAAAGCCGAAGGGCTACGGCGATAAAATAAGGGTTTACGTGCCGCCAAACTCTCCCTTCACCGACAGGGCAGACGGTGTGCTGAAGCTTGACGGCAAAAATCTATCTGCTGAAGAGATATTCGAGCTGACGGGCCTCAACAACTCATCTGCTCAGGCTCTGCTTTATCAGGCCATCAAGAATCTGAAGGGGACGGATTACACAATCGAGGACATAATCTCCGAGGTTGAGGGGATAAAGCACAACGCCAAGTGGACGCTGCTGGGGGCTCTGGAGAAGATAGTCGAGAGCGGGCTTTTTGACGGCGATGCCACACCTCTGGACATCCTCCTCAGGAAAGGCAGGGCAGTCGTTCTCGACATGCGCGGCGTGCCACCAGAGCACCAGCAGCTCATCGTCTCAAGGATATGTGGAAGGCTTTTCGAGATGAGAAAGCGCAACGAGGTGCCGGCGGGCATGATAGTCATCGAGGAGGCTCACAACTTCATTCCGGAGAGGGGTTTCGGAAAAGCCATATCAACGCCAGTCCTCAGGACGATAGCAAGCGAAGGCAGAAAATTTGGCCTTGGCCTTATGGTGATAAGCCAGAGGCCGGCCAGAGTAGATAAGAACGTGATCAGCCAGTGCAACACCCAGATCATCATGAGAGTTACCAACCCCAACGACATAAATGCGGTGAAGAAGGGTGTGGAGGGACTGACTTCTGAGATGGTGGACGAAATCAAAAGACTGCCACCAGGAACCGCCATGGTTGTGTCTCCAGAGCTGGAGAAGCCCATTATTGTAAGGGTCAGGGTGAGGAAGAGCATGCACAGCCAGGCGGTTGGAGTTGTGGAAAAGACCACCAAACCGGATACGAGAGACAAGCGGAAAAGAAAATCCGAGAAGGAGGAAAAGAAGGAGGGCAGAAGCATATTCAGGAAGATGTTTGGCGGTTGAGCATGGTGGTTCAACAGCTATAACGGGTGATGGGCATGCCCGACTACCTCGTGGTGCTTCAGGGTGCGTGGATTGTTAAAAAGGCGAGGAGCATCGACGATGCCATGAACATAGCGGTCGCTGAAGCAGGGAAGCGACTGAATCCAGATCTCGACTTCGTGGAGATTGACGTTGGGTCAGTTGAATGCCCCAAATGCGGTGAGCCATTCAAAAGTGCATTTATGGTAGCCAAAATGGCCCTTGTGGGTCTCATCTTCGAGATGAAAGTTTTCAATGCGGACAATGAAGAACATGCGGCAAGGATAGCGAAATATGAGATAGGGAAGAGGTTGCAGAGGATACCTCTTGAGGTAATCGACGTTGTGAAGCTTGGCTGATTGAGGCTAATTTTTCGACAATTTTTTATCCTGAATTCCCGAGTTTTTCACGATGCTCAGGGTCAGCGACCTGACGTCCTACCTTATCTGTCCCCGCCTCTGCTATTTCCGGCTGAGATTTGGAGAAGATGCTGTTACGGAGAAGAAGGCTGCCAGGGAAATCTACCTTGCCATCAGAAAGGGTTTCGGAATTGAATGGGCTGAAAGGAGGTATGCAGAGCTGTACGGTGAAGCCGAGGTTTTTGAAAAGGCTAAGCAGAGTTTCACGCTATCTCAGGAACTCGAATCACTCGTCCCCGTTGAATGGGAGGTCAGCCTGAAGTCAGACAGGCTTAACCTTTCAGGAGTTGTGGACGAGGTTGTAGAAGAAAAAGGGAAGCTGAGCCCGCTGATAATCTCTTTGAGGGCTCCGGACAGAGGTGTATGGTATGCAGACAGGATAAAGATTGCTTCGTTGAAAATGCTCGGGAAGGATGCGGGTTTCGACTTCAATGGCGGCTTTGTATACTACTGCTACGACGGAGAGCTTAGACACGTGGAAACCACCAGAAAAGATATCTACAGCACCCTAAGAATCGTTGAAAAGGTCAGAAGGCTGGAAAAAGGCTTCATTCCTGAAAAGGTTCGGGGAAAGTACTGCAAGGTCTGCAGCTTCAGAGATAGATGTGATGCACAGCCATCTACCTTTGCAGCCCGCTTTCTCTTATGAAATACGCCACCTTCTCCTCGCATGTCTTGCAGTAAGTGGCGGGCTTCATGTCTGTCTCCTTAACGTTTGAGGAGAAACGCATCACGCAGTTGTTGGGGCAGTGGGTCAGGCCAAGAAGATGTCCCACTTCATGAAGAACCTCTTTGAGAACTCTCGTGTACAATCCATCACCCAGAAGTCTGAATGTAGATATCAGAGCAGCTCTGCCATTGAGTTCAGCCAAACCAAAGATGTAGGAGGAGTTCTTATGGTAAATATCCTCGCGGAGTATGCCCAGCCCCTTAAAATACCCGTTGCTCTGAACTATTTTCCTGACCTCCATCAGAAGGGGTTTAGCATAGATTTGATTCCTCAGGGGGTTGTGAAAGCTCGTGGGCATATCAGTCTTTAAAACATCGACTTTGAACGTAAAGACGTCTTCCAGAATATTTCTGGCAAATTCTGCCACCTTCAAAGAATTGTCAAAAGAAATGACTGCAAACTTCATGCTGAAGTGCTTCATCTCAGAACAGGGGCTCTATGTCCTCGTCGAAGAGGGATATCGTCCTCTCTATCCTCTCCCTTTCCGCAACTTCAACCTCATCCTTTGCTTCAGCGGCGAGCCTCTGCAGTTCTCTGACTCTCGGCACATCTGTCACATTGGCCAGGACTACGAGAGCCGCCACGTGCTTTGTCCTCCTTGTGGGATAATCGCCTGCCCTCACCTCAACACCGGCAATCTGCTCCTCAAGCCAGAGCTTTGCCTTTTCTATCCCCTTCCTGTCCAGGTGTTCAGGCGGGCCAGCCACAAGCACTAACGCCCTCTCGGCACTCTGGATGTTGCACGGGATTGTCAGCCTTCCCAGTGCCGCTCTTCTGACCAGGGAAGCTATTTTCATTGACTTGTCTTCCTCACCTATAACTTCATCTGATGGCTTCTTCTTGAAAAGGCTGAAGAGCCCGCCTCTCTTCTTCTCCTCGGCCACCGACGTTGCATAGCCGATGGATGTTATGCCCCCTCCTTTCAGAGTGTTTATGACTTCAGAACTGTCAACGACCATCTCCGCAACCATACCTTCCTCAACAGGCTCACCAGCTCTGGCCAGGACAGTGAGACGCCTCACAATCTCCTCATTTATCCTGGCGAAGCTCTCCCGCAAACTCAATCCTTCGAATTTCCAGGCTCCGTTATCCACGAGAATGAGATTGTCAACGTATTTCAGCATGGTTATCATGCTTCTCGCAGCGTTGAGGGAGTAGAGCTTCCCCTCTTCAGGAGCTGGAAGAACGCCGATTGCGTAAACGGGCTCGGAATACATCTCGCTCAGGTACTTTGCCAGGACGGGAGCTCCGCCGCTCCCGGTACCACCACCCAGACCCGAAATTATCAGGAATGCATCAATCTCGTGAGTCCCCCTCTCGTCAATAGCGTTAAGAATCGTCTCTATTTCCTCTTGAGCCACTTTTGCACCGAGTTTGTTGTCTGTGCCAACTCCATGACCCTTCACAGTCGTCTGGCCGATGAGGATCCTGTCTTTCATCGGCACATTCTTCAAACCCATGAGATCCGTTCTCGCGGTGTTAATGGCGAGTACTTTCATCTCTGTCCGGTATCCTCGCATCTTCTCGTTTTCTATGAAGAGATCAAGGATTTTACCGCCAGCCTGACCGAATCCGATGATGAAGAACCTCATGATTCCACCTTTCCAAAATCCACAACTGGGCTTTTTAATTTAAGCCTTTCCATTGCACTTCTGGCTCTTTTTTATGAAGGATAAAAGCGACGTGATAAGTTATATATTTTCCCCATTGCTATTACATTTCATGGCTGATACAATCACAAGGGAGGAGTTAAAACAGCTCCTGGGAAGAGATGACGTTATTGTAGTGGACGTCAGAATGCCCGAGTACTATGCTAGAGAACACATTCCGGGGGCAATAAACATCCCCCTGGAAGAGCTTGACAGGAATCTGGACAGGCTGGACAGGGACAAGCTCGTTGTCGTTTACTGCGCATCCTTTGACTGCCGCCTGAGCCCGGTTGCATACAGGAAGCTGAAGAGGCTGGGTTACAGGGTTGTGGACTACGAGGGTGGCATAGCGGACTGGAAGGAGAAGTATCCTGTTGAATCGGTAGAGTCTGGGCAACCTGGAGATTCAGAATAATCTGGATACTCCGGAAAATCCGGATAACCGGGTGGAGAACGATGGGTGAAAGAGGTAAAATTAGCGGAGCTGGTGGATCTAAAGCTGGTGAAAGGACTTTCAGCATCTACGACGTCATAATCGTCGGTGGAGGCGTCGCAGGCCTGTCTGCCGGGATGTATGCAGGCAGGCTCGGCCTGAGGTCAGCCATCATCGGGAAGGACATCGGAGGAACGATTACTCTGACCCAGTACATCGAGAACTGGCCCGGTTTCAAGAAAATCGAGACTTTCGAGCTTACAGACATGCTGGAGGAGCACGCCACAAGCTACGGCGTAGAAATCATCGAGAAGGAAGTTACAGACATATCAATCGAAGGAAACAGGTTCAGGTGCGTGGCTGGAGACGGCCCGTTTTTCTCCCGGGCCGTTATACTCGCAACAGGCACGGAAAGGAGAAAGCTGAAGGTGAAAGGGTACGACAGGTTTGAGAACAGGAACATCCACTACTGTGCTTTCTGCGACGGGCCCAGCTATCAGGGAAAGAGGGTTGCGGTAATCGGCGGAGGCGATGCTGCGGTTGTGGAGGCCATCGTCCTTGCCGGTTATGCTGAGAGGGTGTATGTCGTAAGCAGATCCGAGCTGCACGCAGAGCCGGCAAACCTCAGGAAGCTGGAAAATCTGGAGAACGTTGAGGTTCTCGCAGGATACAACGTCCTGGCCTTTGAAGGTGATGAAGCACTGGAGAAAATAAAGCTGGACAGGGAGTACGGCGGCAGAAACTACCTTGAGGTGGATGGGGCCTTCATTTCCCTTGGCGGCATACCCAATTCGAAGCTCGCAATGAAGCTGGGCGTGGAAACCAACGAGAAGGGCGAGATCGTTGTGAATGAGGCAATGGAAACGAACGTCCCCGGAGTCTTCGCTGCCGGAGATGTTGTGGCGAATCCCTTCAAGCAGGCCATCATTTCATCAGCCCAGGGAGTTATGGCAGCCTACTCTGCCTATCGCTTCATAACCGGCAAGCCAGTCTACACCTGCATCCTCGAAGCATATGCTGAGCCCGGGGTTGCAAGGGCTGAGGACGTGAAAGAGGCCTTAGAGAGGGGAGCCCTGATAATAGACGTCCGGGAAAGGGAGGAGTACGAAAGTGCACACATCCCCACAGCAATTTTTGCAGAAATAAACAGGCTTGAAGAGCTGGAAGACGTTCTGAAGGATGCCGAGGAGATTTACGTTTATTCGAAGGACTATGACTGCCCGGCAAGCACCATAGCTGCAAAGAAGCTTGCTGAAATGGGATTCTGCAACGTTTACGACTTCAGGGGCTCCTTCAGGGAGTGGGTGGAGAAGGGCTACGAAATCGAAAGATCTCGTCCATAGCGTAGTCCTCAAAGCTTCTCTCACCCAGAACAATCTGGAATTCCTGGGGTGTGAGCACCGGAACCTGGAAAGCTTCTGCATCATCATAGCTTATCCGGGGGCAGGCGGTGTTCACAAAAAAGTCGGCTCTGAAGTTGTAGAGCTTCTCAGCAGACACTTCGTCGGTCAGAATTACGAAGCAGCTCAGGCCCCTTTCCCTCCCCTTTCTCTTCAGCTCGAGGGCTAGCTTCTCTCTTTTCTGCCCGGGCTTCGTGCTGACAATAATCCCGCACTTTCTGCCCTCCATAGCCTTTGTAATGGCAGCAAACCTTCTCCTCATGAATTTCTCCACGCTGACCTCTTCAAACTCATTGCTGAGCGGAGAGATGCGGTAAACCTTCTTTCCGGTGTAGATTGCTGCTCCGGTTGGATGGAACAGCCCGTCACCAACGAATAGCACGGCATCGGCTTTAACGTCATGAAGGGCAGTGTAGTTGCAGCCCAGCACCTCCCCGGGATGCTCCAGCTCTTTTCCAGTCTTCAGTTCGACCTCATAGCCCCTCTCCTCCAGCACAGCCCTCACCTCGTTGAGCTTCCAGGCGTACTGGGCAGTCGCTATCAAAGCGATGCTTTTCTCGGGTATTTCGACTTCCTTGAAGGGCTCGATGGGGTAATCAAGCTGGTATGGCACATAGATCACCCTGTCAATTTTCAGAATTGGAGTGTGGGCGAAGTGAAGCAGGCAATCGCAGTGGTTCAGGAGCTCTCCATCAATGTCGCAGGCTCCGTAGCTTCCCTTGCCCGATACGATGGCCTCAAAACCCTCTTTTTCGAAAACTTCGGCTATTTCGGCTGCGTAAAACTTCAGGCCGTCTGGAAGCTGAATGCCAATCTTTTTTGCTCCAGCTTTCCTGAGACGGGAAAAAATGGATGGAAAATCGATTCTGTCAAGAATGCTATCTGAGATAGTCGACAACTCTGACCCCTTCGGGACTCACGTCAATCTTTACAAGGCTTTTAACCTTCATTCCCATTTTTCTGAGCTTTTCTGCCCCCTCTCCCTTCTCTATCACGGCCACGAAATCCCTGACCTCAGCCCCCGCCTTTTCAAGGGCTTTCAGGGTTGCCATGGCTGTTCCGCCGGTAGAAATCACGTCATCAACCAGAATTACTCTGTCCCCCCTCCCGATTCCATTGATATAGAGTTTTCCCTTGGAGTAGCCGGTCTCCTGGTCAACGACGATCTCGTTTGGCATGCTGTAGGGTCTCTTCCTGACAACCACTATGGGCAGGTTGACTGCGAGGCTGAGGCCCACAGCAATTGGTATGCCCATCGCTTCCACAGTCACTATCTTGTCCACGTCAAGGTCTGCTACCCTGATTATCCCTGAAACGACCTCTCTGACTATGTCCGGGTCGAGCTCAGGTACGCCATCGGTGAGGGGGTGGATGAAATATGGGTATTCCCCCTTCATTATCACCGGGGCGTTTTCCAGACTCTCTACCAGCTTCCTGAGTATCATCCTCTGAGCCTCTCCAGCATTATCCTTCTCTCAGTCCTCGCCACGGTCTCCTTTATGAGCTGGACAGCATCAGGATTGGCTGAGACGCTGTCTATGCCCATCTCCACAAGCTTCTCCACGAACTTGGGATAGCTGCCCGCCTGACCGCAGATGGACGTCTTGACGCCGTGCTCCTTGCAGATCTTTATGACCCTCTCTATCAGCTTGAAGACCGCCGGATGCTCCTCGTCGTAGAGGTAAGCCACATGTTCGTTGTTCCTGTCAACTGCCAGAGTGTACTGCGTCAGGTCGTTGGTTCCGAAGGAGATGAAGGTTATGCCCTCCTTCACTATGTCCTCTATAATCAGTGCCGCTGCCGGCGTCTCCACCATCACGCCGAAGTCGATTTTCGAGAGGGGCAGCCCCTCTTCCATGATGATCTCCTTAGCCTTTCTCACCTCGTCGGGATGAGTCACCAGGGGGAGCATGATGCCAACATTGGTGTAGCCCTCCTCAACCAGCTTCTTTATTGCCCTTATCTCAGCCCTGAAGTGCTCGTGCTCTATCAGGTCTCTCCTTATCCCCCTGAAGCCCAGCATGGGGTTTGCTTCGATGGGCTCATCCTCTCCGCCTTCCATGGCCCTGAACTCGTCTGTTGGCGCATCAAGCGTTCGAATCCAGACTGGCTTAGGATAGAAGGCCTGAACGACCTTCTTCATCTCCCTGTAGAGCATGTCGATGTACTTGTCCATCTCCCCGTCCTTTATGTACTTCATCGGGTGCTTCTCGAAGCCCAGAACCATGTGCTCGATTCTGAAAAGCCCAACACCGTCAGCACCCGTTGCCGCAGCTCTCGGGGCAGCGTCAGGAATTGAGATGTTTACCTTCACTTCGGTTGCGGTGATTATTGGTGCCGAAGCTACCGGGGCAGCCTCAACCTTCTTCTCCTCCCTCACCTCGCCTCTGTAGATAACTCCCTTCTCGCCGTCAACCGTTACGATCATCCCGTCCTTCAGAACCTTCGTCGCCTCCTTCGTCCCAACAACTGCCGGAACGCCCAGCTCCCTGCTAACAATAGCTGCATGACACGTCATGCCACCCTCATCGGTTACGATGGCCGCAGCCCTCTTCATTGCCGGAACCATGTCGGGGGTGGTCATGGTTGTAACCAGTATGTCCCCCTCCTCCACCTTGTTGATCTCGGCCTCGCTCATTATCACCTTAACCTTGCCAATGCCTACGCCCGGCGACGCTGCCAGGCCCTTCAGAATGACCTCACCACCTTCCAGAGCAGCCTCCTCCTCTTTTTTCTCCCTGATGGTCGTAACGGCTCTGGACTGGAGGATGTAGATTTTGCCCTTCTCAATCGCCCACTCAACGTCCTGGGGGTGCCCGTAGTGCTCCTCAATAATCTCTCCAAAGCTTACCAGCTGCTCGATCTCCTCATCGCTCAAAACCCTCTCAAAGGCCTTGTCTCCAAGCTCAACCTCGACGGTCTTGCCATCCTTTTTTGTGAGCATTTTCTTCTTCTCGCCTATCTTCACATCCACGAGCTTCCTGTTCACCCTGTCGTAGGTGTAGGTGTCCGGAGTCACCATGCCGCTGACTATGGCCTCACCGAGCCCGAAGACAGCTTCAACTATGCAGAGCTTCTCGCCTGTCACCGGATGGGACGTGAACATCACTCCGCTCTTCTCGCTGTTAACCATCTTCTGCACAACGACGGCGATGCTCACGTCCTCGTGCCTGAAGCCCTTCTGAACCCTGTAGTAAATCGCTCTGGGCGTGTAAAGACTGCTCCAGCACTTTTTCACCTTCTCAACCACGTCGTCCTCGCCCCTGACATTCAGAAAGGTCTCCTGCTGTCCTGCAAAGCTCGCCTCCGGCAAATCCTCTGCTGTGGCGGAGCTTCTCACAGCAACGAAAACCTCCTCGCCCTCCTCCTCGCAGAGCTTCCTGTATGCCTTTCTGATCTCCTCTTCAATTTTCCCGGGCATCTCGCTGGCCTCTATGAGCTCCCTGATCTTCTTTGAAGCCTCATTGAGCCTGTCGGTGTCCTCAACGTCTATCCTGAGCGTGTCCATGATCTGGTACTTAATCCCTGTTGCCTCCAAAAACTCCATGAAAGTCCGGCTATCAACGATAAAGCCGTTAGGAACGGGAATCTCGTTTCTGATCAGCTCACCGAGGTTTGCTCCCTTTCCTCCTACGAGAGCTACATCATCCTTACCCACTTCATTCAGCCACAATACGACCATAAGAACCACCTGATTGATGCGTAAGGTTTGAAACTTAAAAGATTTTTGTCGAAGCAACCCGGGAAGCAAAAATTTATAATCCGCCGTCTTCTGGCTTTTTCCAATGAGAGTCCTCGTTGCCGACTCTATCGCAAAGGAAGCCATTGGAATGATGGAAAGAGCGGGGCTGAAGGTGGATGTCAGGTCGGGAGTGACCACTGAAGACCTTCTCGAAGTTATAGGAGACTACGACGCTCTGGTTGTCAGAAGCAAGCCCAAGGTTACCAGAGAGGTCATCGAAAGGGCAGAGAGGCTCAAGATAATTGGAAGGGCAGGCGTTGGCGTTGACAACATAGACGTGGAGGCAGCAACCCAGAAGGGTATTGTGGTTGTGAATGCTCCGGGTGGCAATACAGTATCGACTGCTGAACACGCGCTGGCCATGATGCTGGCTGTCGCGAGAAAGATACCTCAGGCAGACAGGAGCGTCAAGGAAGGCAGGTGGGAGAGGAAGAAATACATGGGGACGGAGCTGAGGGGAAAGACCCTTGGCATCGTTGGGCTGGGAAGAATAGGCTTCGAAGTTGCAAAGAGGGCGAAGGGCTTCGAGATGAACGTCATAGCCTTCGACCCCTACATATCCGAGGCGAGGGCAAGAGAGGCTGGAGTTAAGCTTGTCAGCCTTGAAGAACTCCTCAGAAATTCAGATTTCATCACGATACACGTTCCGAAAACCAAGGAAACTGAGAACCTCATATCCAGAAGGGAGTTTGAAATCATTAAGGATGGCGCTTACCTGATAAACTGTGCGAGAGGCGGTATAGTTGATGAGGATGCCCTTTACGAAGCCCTTGTGAACGGAAAGCTCAGCGGGGCTGCCCTGGATGTTTACGAGAAGGAGCCCCCATCCCCAGATAACCCCCTCCTGAAGCTTGACAACGTTATAACGACTCCCCACATAGGTGCATCTACCAAAGAGGCCCAGATAAGCGTTGGTCTGATTATTGCGGAAGACATAATAAACATGGCCAGGGGTCTGCCGGTGAAGAATGCCATCAATCTGCCGAGCCTCGAGCCGGCCGAGTTTGAGTTCATAATGCCATACATAACCCTGGCTGAAAAGATTGGCAAAATTGCAGCAGCAAAGCTTGGCGGCGTGTTCACCAAGGTCAGAATAACGTACCGTGGAGGGATTGCTGATAAGAATACTGAATACGTAACAAGAGCCCTCCTCAAGGGATTGCTGGAGCACATTCTGGGTCAGAATATAAACCTGGTTTCTGCCATGCCCATAGCCAGAGACAGAGGAATTCTCGTGGAGGAGGTAAAAAGCGAAACTTCCGAGACCTATGAAAGCGTTCTCGAGGTCTCGGTGATGGGTGGAGGCAACAGTACCGGCATAACCATTGCCGGCACATGCTTTGGCAAGGACGACTACCGCGTGATAAGAATCGACAAGTACAAGGTCGACTTCGTACCCAAGGGACACTACGTCATCTCACTGCACGAAGACAAGCCGGGGGTGATTGGGAGGGTCGGAACCCTCTTCGGCCAGTTCGGCATAAATATAGCGGGAATGATCGTTGGCAGATACGGCGATAAGCCGGGAGGTGTTCAGCTCATGCTCCTGCTTGTAGATGACCCTCCAACGGAGGAGGTGCTGGACAAGATGACCAAGCTGGACGGCATAATCGATGCCGTCTACATATACCTCTGAGCACAGTTTGGAATATGGAACCATTCCCCTTTCTCTTCTAATTTCTGTTTTGCCTCCCCCTGATGGTGCTGTTGAGCTTCTCTGTAAACACCAGAAAAGCGGGAACGATGGTCAATGCAGCAATCAGGCTGAAGACTATTGCGAGAACGCTGACCGCTCCAAAATTGGCCATGATCGGGAAAGGTGAGACCAACATCGCCGCAAAGCCGCCTGCCATTGTGAGGCCGGAGGTTAAGATGGCCTTGCCTATGTTCTCCACCGTAACTTCAACGGCCTTTTCTGGCGATAGTCCCCTCCTGCGCTCTTCAAGATACCTCTCCATGACGTGGATGGAGAAATCTATGCCCAAGCCGATGGTGAGCGAGTTCAGTGACGCAGATACGAGGGTTCTCTCTATTCCAAACAGGTACATGACCCCACCCGTAACGGCGATGACCGTTGTAATCGGCAACAGTGGAACCACAGCCTTGGAAATACTTCGATAGACTGCGAGGAGCAAGAGGAAAACAAGGATGAAGCTGGCAATCGTCATCCTGTTCTGCCCGTTCACTATCAGGTCTGCCACAAACATCTTCAGAACCACATCTCCGGTGAGGTAGTAGCCGTATCCTGCTCCGTAAAAGTCAATTTCTTCCTTAACCCTATCGTAGAGCTTCCTGAACTCCAGCCAGTCCATGGGTGCAACGGTGAAGTAGACGGCCACTGTGCTTCCTGCCACATACTTCTTAACGTTGTCCTCAGGCACGAGTTCCATGAATTTGTAGAATTCTTCTTCATTTTCAGGCAGTTTTCCGAATCTCATGAAGAGAGTGGTTAGGTCAGAGTACTCCGTTATTCTTGGCTCCGAAGAAGTGACGTATTTCGCAAGGCTATTTATTTCATTTACCGTATCAAAATCCACCCCATCCGTCTCGAAAACAGCTATGATTCTGTCCTGGCTTCCCACCAAGCTTTGAAGCTCGTTAAACTTCCTCATGGCTGGCAGATCCTGGGGTATGTACTTGAAGAAGTCTGTCTGGAGGCTGACGTTTGAATACCCGTAGTAGCCGGAGACTATCACGATAGCTGTTAGCAGCAGAACTGCCGATGGGTGCTGGGCAGTTCTGGCGGCGATTTTAAGTCCTTTATCTGCCACACCCGGCCCTCTTTTCTCCACCTTTTCCCTATCCGTTCTGTCAGTGACAACCAGAATGGAGGGGAGGAAGGTCAGGCTGAGGATGTAGGCTATCACAAGTCCAATGGCAGACAGAATTCCAAACCAGCTCAGGCTTGGAACGCCGCCGAACACCATGGAGAGGAAACCTATGACTGTGGTGATCATAGCGAGGCTAAGAGCCACGCCAACGCTTTTCACAGCAGCCGTAGCTGCCTGAACAGGCCTGACACCGTTTCTCCGCTCTTCCTCATACCTGCTCTGGAACTGGGCAGCATACTCTATGCTTAATCCTATCAGAACGGGGAAGAAGGCGTTCGTCGTTTCAGTCAGCGGGATGCCCAGCAACGGCATGAGGCCGAAGGCCATGGTGGCTGTTAGAATTGAGATTAGGAGGGGGAGGAGGAGGTACTTTTTGCTGGTCACAACGCCTCTGAAAACGATTACGAGGATGGAGACCATCAGAATGACTGCGGCCATCCCCATGGTCTGCACGCTGCCCTTTATGCTCTCGGTTACCTGATATCGTATCATGGGGTTCCCTGTAGCCTCGACGGTCACGCCTGGAGGTGGAGTGTAGAACGCAATCTTTCGCTCTATTTCCTTGGAGAGGGTCTCGAATTTGTCCTGAGGTGCTGTGATCTCCAGTTCCATTAAAGCGAAGCTCTTCTTCGGCAGGTAGAAGTTTCCGTATTTGAATGCGAGCTCTGATAGCAGTGACTCGTCGCTTGGCAGGTACCCAAGGCGGTTGTATATGATGTGGGCAGGGCTCTTAACCTCTCCAACTCCGTCAATCGCCGAGAGAGCATTTCCAAGTTTAAGCATGAATTCAAAGGTTTCGTAATTTACCACATCGTCTCCCTTTATGAAAACGTAAACTGAGGCTATCGTTGTCCCGAAATCCTTGCTGAAGAGCTTGTACTGTTTGAACTCCTTGTGCTCCTCGCTGAAATACGTGTCATACCCCTGAGCATACTTAACGTTGCTTGCAGCATTTACTGCCAGCAGAAAGAAGATAAGGGTAAGTGCCAGGGTTGTTACGGGAAATCTAGAGGATGCAAGTGAAAAGAGATCGAATATCCTGCCTCTCATCTTCTTCTCATCCCTCTCGTACTTCTACACTTTACTCTTCACCCTTCTTCCCTTCTTGCTTCCTCCTGCTCATTCCGTAAGCAATTGCTGATCCGGCAAGTACCACAAGAGTAACCACCCCCGTGAAGGGCATTTTAGACCTCTTCTCCCTCACCTCTATTGGCATCTTGACGGGTTCGCTTATAACCCACTCTCCGCTGGGGTCCCTGTATTTCACTTCAAGATTCAGGGCGTAGAGCTTCGGCGTTGCATCACCATCTACTTTCAGCTTAAACGTGACGTCTTTCGCCTCCCCTGGCTTGAGGGTGCCGATATAAGCTGTGTCGTCCGTCGTGGAGAACGGATCAACGACGGTTATTCTGGCTGTTGCGTCTCTGACCTCAAAGTTACCAGCATTTCTCAACTTTACGCTTACAAGTCCCTCGCTACCAGCTTCTAACGTTCCTCTTCCCTCAACCTCAAACTTCATCTTTGGTTTTACCTCAACACCCGCATCCACTTCTTCGCTTACCTCCTCGCCACCCAGGCTGTAGGTAAACTTCAACTTGACCGGATAAACACCCTCTGCATCTGAAAGCGCCTTCAGCTTGAAGGAGACGTCAAAAGTTCCGTTCACATCGCCAACAAAAGTCTCTTTTACAATGGCAGAGAGTGGCGGGCTGGTCACGATCTCAACTTTCAGACCCTTGACAGGCTTGGTGACCTCCGCTGAGAAGGCAACGTCTCCCTTGCTTCCAGCGTAGAGGTTTGATGAGGACGATACTACTCTGAACTGCGGAGCCTCTTCCACCTCAACACCAAATGGAATTGTGTCCGTCTGCTTGACCTTCCCGCTCTCATCCACATAGACTCCCCTTACCTGGAACGCATAAAGCCCGGGCTCGTCTCCAGCCTTAACTTTGAAGGTTGCACTTGCCCTTTCACCGGGTTTAAGGTCGCCAATAAAGTAAACACCCTTTGACAGGGCTGATTGGGCTTCAGGTGGGAGCTGAAGGGTTTGCCGTGGGATTTCAAAGCCGGCTATGGTAGGTATCATCCGAGCCAGAATCGACAGGTCGAGTTCTGGAAGCTTCTGCTGGGTTGAGATGGGGACGATCCCTGAAGGTGTGCTCAGAATCAGAAAGAGGTTTTTCGCCTCTTTTTCCCCTGCATTTACTACTTCTAACTCAATCTCACCCTTCCCTTTTGCCACAAGGCGGGATGAGACATTCTCAATTCTGAGCCTGACGCTCTCCTCCACAACAACCTTGAGAGTTATTTCCTGCTCTCTTTCATCGAATTTGTACTTAAGGTAGCTCGTGTAGGGCAGCATGGGCTCTTTCACCACAGTAGTCTTCTGAGGGCTTTGCGTAGGACTCAGCGGGTTGTAGGTTCCGTTATACTCGTAAATGGTTTCTTTTGTCGATTCAGAGTATGGTGGCGACTCTGTTGAGACCATAATCGAGTCTATAACCTCGTACTTTACCTTAACCTTGATCTGATGCTCGCCACTGCTCGCACTCCCATCTATCCTCACCTTGAGGGGGATCTGGAGGGGCTGGAAGGGCTTCATTGCCGGAAATCTCATCTCATCGGTGAGTGGTGTAACCTCTCCATCTCCTTCGAAGCTCAGCGTAACGTTGTAGGCTGTGAGTAGCTGCGTTGGGTCGCTGCTGAATATCGTGTATTCCGTAAAATCGTCATAGATCACCTTCCTTAAAATGGCATCATTCTGGATTACGAGCTGAAGCGTGGTGTCCTCACCCCTGTTCACGTAATTACTTCCTGCAAAGTATGCGGTGAAGAATGGCTCATCGCTGTAGCTTAAAGCCTGGACTCCGGGTGTTAGAACTGCCACAACCAGCATCATAAATAATATCCGTCTCATGAATACCACCTTGTAGTAGCCGAAACTACGACAAAGTTTTAAAAAAGTTTCTGAAAAATTACTGATTGTGGAGAAACTGTTTGGGGTTATGAAGGACTTTGGATTGAGCGAGTATGAGTCGCGGGTAATGATTGCCCTCATTGTGACTGGCAGAGAGATGAGTGCCAGCGAACTCTCGGAAGTCAGCGGAATTCCTCGAACCTCTGTTTACTCAACGGTAAAAAGCCTATCGGAAAAAGGACTGGTTGAAGTTTTCGGAAAACCCATGAAAGTAAGATCTATTCCTGGAGAGGAGCTAATGAACATATTTTCCAGAAAGATGAAGGAGAAATTGAACTTACTTAAACGTGAGCTTGACAACATACCCAGAAGGTCAGTTGAGGAAGTGGGTTTTTACTCAGGGGATGCAGCAAGGGAGATTCTGGAGAGGGAACTGAGGAACGCAAGGGACGAGGTTATAGTGGTGTGCATAGGCGATTCAGCTGTTGTTGAAGAGATCATCAAAGACCTGAAATGCCGTGTAACCTTCAGAAAAGCTGGCTCTGGAAAGAATTTTGGTCACGGCCTGATTCTTGTAGATGGCAGTAAGGCATTGCTGTTTTTCATCCAGGCTGGTCATACAAGACTCCTGATAGGTGGAGGGGAATTCGCTTCCTTTTACAGAGACCTGCTTATGGCTTATTCGGGAAAATTCCTGGAGAACACCTCGGGAAAATTGAGAAAAGAGCGGTAAATTTCAGCCAGCCTCCAGAAGCTCTATGCCGTCATCCGTCAGTTTAAGCTTCCCGTCATCTTCCACGACGAAACCCTCTCTGATTAGCCAGTCAAGGTTGAATTTGAACTGAAATTCCGTCAGGTTCAGCTCTTTTTTCAGCTCTTCCCTGCTTTTTCCTTGAACGCCTATCGCAGCAACGATCTGCCTTCTGATGGGGCTCATGGATGCCTTGAACAACCTCTCGTGGTGGCTTCTGTCTCTCTCCTTTTTCTCAACCATGGCAGACACCCAGGCATTGTAAAATGCCGATAGGATATATTTTTTTCGAGATGGTGAGGCTGAAGCCAACATCACTTTCCAGAACTCCTGCAATAAGTGATTCCTCCAATCAATTACGAAGCTGAGCCCCGATAATCTCGTCCAGCTCCTTCAAAAAGGCATCTTCGCTGCCCTTCGGAATGGTCGCACCTGCAGCAATACTGTGCCCCCCTCCCTTGCCCCCAACCTTTTCCGCAGCGATTCTCAAAGCCTCTGCAAGGTGCACTCCTCTTTCCACAAGCCTCTGGGTGGCTCTTGCCGACACCTTGATTCCATCCTCGTTCTCGGCAAAGGCTATGATCGGCTTGTTCAGGTTTGCTTTTGAAAAGCTCATTCCTGCCACTATCCCAACTATGGTGTCCAGAATCATGTTCCCGGCATGGAAGTACTGTATATTCTTCAGCTCATTCATTCCTATCTCGTCCACCAGCTTCAGACCGTCTGAAAGGTTTCTCCTGTGGTTTCTCAGCAGCATCGTTGCCTCTCTCAACGCATCTCCTCTGTCCCCCATGCAGACCTTCAGTCCAACCTCCTCATATCCGTATCTCGCTGTTGCGTTGAGCAGCGTTGAGAACTCCATGGCGTCCCTCAGCTCAGTCCCCTCTTCTTCCTTCAGCAGGATGTAGGTCTCTCCGACGATTCGCTCTATTGTCCTGACGCTGGCACCGTTGCCAACAAGCACCTTCACGATTTCCGATATCACCAGCCTCTTCTCTTCCCTGCTCAGGTGTATCCAGTGCCTCCAGGTTCCGTTATCCTTCAGCTCTATTCCGAGAGAGGTCAGCAGCTCAATTGCTCCATTTTCGTTTCCGCTGATGCCCGGCAGATACGGGTCGAAGGTGTACTCCAGCATTTTGTAAACGGGCCTTGTTTGCTTGCCGAAGAACCGCAAGTCCCTCTCTACAGCTAACGCTCCGCATGTAACGGCCTCTTTCACCACAATCCTGTTCAGACCCTCAAGCCTTCCTGTCCTGGAATCCTGCAGGTCGCCTACAGCTCCAACGATTGAGAGGGCGGAAAGGTCGCGATTCGTGCTGGCAAAGCCGAGGTGTCTGGCGATGAGGTAGGTCGTTGTAGCCCCGCTCAGCTCAGTGCTGCCATCGAAGCCGAAATCATGTGGGTTGAGCTGGAACCGGAAACTTTCAATGGGGACGTGGTGGTCTGAGATGATGCACTGTGTATGGATTTCGTACTTTTTGATCAGATCCAGCTGCCCGCTCCCGAGGTCTGTGAACCATACAAAGGCGTTTTGATCAGCAATCTCCTCAATATTCTCCTCATCCAGCTGCTTCACGAAGACGACCTCGCTCTCAAATCCTGCCCTTTCAAGGGCCTGAAGGGCTATAGCCCCAGCAGTTATGCCGTCAGCATCTATATGGGTGACAACAAGAACTTCGTCCACTTCAGAAATGTACTTGGCAAGCTCTTTAGCCCTGTTGAGAACGTCCCGCAAAGCCATTGAACTTCTGTTGCTCCCACAAATATTAAGGATTTTTGGGTAAGGTGAAAGTAATGCGTGGTGGAGCTAACCCCAAACGTTTTCGAGATGGTTCAGCGTCAAAGTTCTCAGACGTTCAAACAAAACCGCAAGCTATTTTTTCAGTTCATCAAAATGCTTTTGGGGGAGAAAATGGTAGGCTACGATGACGTCGTCAAAGCGGTGGTTGAACTCTTTAAAAAAGCTGAAACAGAGCTGGGAGAGGATGTGGTCAGGGCGATAAGGCACGCTTATCAGAATGAAACTGAGGAGATCGCAAAAAGAAATCTTGCTGCAATTCTGGAAAACATCGATGCCGCCGGAAAGCTTAAGGTTCCCATGTGTCAGGACACCGGCCTGCCTGTTTTTTTCGTTGAGGTTGGCAGGGAATTATGCATCGATTTCGATTTGAAGGGGGCAATAGCAGAAGGCGTTGAGATTGCGACAAAAGAGGTTCCCCTCCGTCCAAACGCCGTTGAGCCGCTCACGAGAAAAAATCCCGGAAATAACGTTGGCGATGGGATGCCCCAGGTCAATGTGGACTTTGTGGATGGAGATTCGCTCAGGATAACGGTTTTACCCAAGGGGGCCGGGAGCGAGAACATGTCGGCTTTGAAGATGATGCTCCCCGCTCAGGTGAACGAAATCCCGCGTTTCGTGGTTGAGGTGGTCAAGAACGCTGGAGGCAAGCCCTGCCCACCCATTATTGTGGGGGTTGGTATTGGTTCCACCTTCGATGGAGCTGCTAAACTTGCAAAAAAGGCTTTGCTGAGGGACATAACCCAAATGGACGAGTATGAGAGGAGGATACTCGACGCTGTGAACTCCCTGGGCATAGGGCCGATGGGGCTTGGCGGCAGAACAACCGCTTTAGCTGTGCTGGTCGAAAAGGGATACTGCCACACAGCTTCGCTGCCTGTGGCTGTGAACATCCAGTGCTGGGCCAACAGGAGGGCCAGCGTGGTTTTGAGGTGATGCTCATGGCGGAGTTCGAGCTGAAAACTCCCCTTAACAGGGAGGAGGTTCTGAAGCTTAAAGCCGGGGATGTGGTTTACGTCAGCGGAGAGATTTTCACTGCAAGAGATCGGGCTCACCAGAGGGCTCTCGAGTACATGGAGAAGGGGCTGGAGCTCCCAGTCAGCTTTGACGGAAGCATCGTCTATCACTGCGGCCCTCTTATCGTCAGAGAGAACGATGAATGGAGGGTTGTGTCGGCGGGCCCCACCACCTCAACGAGGATGAATGCCGTTACGCCAAAAATCCTCGAGAGAGTAAACGTGATGGCGATTATAGGCAAGGGAGGCATGAGCGAAAGCGTTGTGGAAGCTCTGAAGGGGAGGGGAGTTTACCTGGCCTACACCGGCGGAGCGGGAGCACTTGCTGCGAGGGCTGTAAAGAGGGTGAAGGGTGTCTTCTGGGAGGACTTGGGCATGCCTGAAGCCATCTGGGTTTTTGAGGTCGAGAAGTTTGGCCCCTGCGTTGTGGCAATAGATGCCCACGGCAACAGTTTATATGCTGAGGTCA